>CANFSY010000011.1 GCA_947449875.1 Paracoccaceae bacterium | reverse complement strand
CGGCTGCTGTGGTGGCCGAACTGCCCGAGCGCCCCTATATCTGCGCGCTAGACGGCTTTGCACCCGAGGGTTTGGAGCCTGACCTGAGCTTTCGCATCGAACGCTTGGTGCCCTTTTTGCGCCACCTGACCGACCAAGGCATCACCCGCGTGGCCTTTGCCGGTGCCGTGACCCGCCCGCGCCTTGACCCTTCGCTGTTTGATGCCGCCACCGCCCAATTGGTGCCCCATCTGATGGCCGCCTTCGCCGCAGGCGATGATGCCACGCTGCGCGCCATTCTGGCGCTGTTCGAAGACAGCGGCATTGCGGTCGAAGGCATCGAAACCCTCGCCCCGCGCCTGTTGCCCCAAGCAGGGCTTTTGGCAGGCGTTCTGCCGCCGCAAGCCGAAGCGGATGCGACCCGCGCAGCGGCTATCGTCGCAGCCCTAGGGTCTGTCGATGTCGGCCAAGGCTGCGTGGTCGCCGCTGGCCTTTGCCTTGCGGTCGAAGCCCTGCCGGGCACCGATCAGATGCTGGCCCAAGTCGCAGCCCTGCCGCACTCCCTGCGCCCCAAGGGGCAGGGGCTGTTCTATAAAGCCGCCAAACCCGGTCAAGACCGCCGTGTTGACTTGCCAACCCTTGGCCCCGCTACAGTGCGCGGCGTGGCGGATGCGGGCCTTGCGGGCTTGGCCTTTCAAGCCGGATCGGTGATCTGTCTTGACCTGCCCCAGGTGCAAGCGATCGCCGCTGAAACTGGCCTGTTCCTGTGGGCGCGTTAAGCTTCTTTTTGATCGCGGGCGAACCCTCGGGCGATAAGCTTGGCGCGGCCCTCATGGCAGGCTTGCGCCAGTTGCACCCCGAAGTGCGATTTGGCGGCATTGGCGGGCCTTTGATGCAGGCGCAGGGCCTGACCTCGTTGTTTGCGATGGAAGAGCTGTCGGTCATGGGCTTGGCCGAGGTGCTTCCGAAGTATTTCCCCCTCAAACGCCGCATTGCCCAAGCGGCCAAGGCTGCGGTGGCGGCGCAGCCTTCGGCCCTGATCACCATCGACAGCCCCGACTTTTGCCTGCGCGTGGCCAAGCTGGTCAAGGCGGCGAACCCTGCGCTGCGCACGATCCATTATGTTGCGCCGTCGGTCTGGGCATGGCGGGCGGGGCGGGCCGCCAAGATGGCGGGGGCGATTGACCATGTGCTGGCCCTGCTGCCCTTTGAGCCGCCCTATATGACGGCGGCGGGGATGACCTGCGATTTTGTCGGCCACCCCGTGGTGGCAGACCCCTTGGCCACAGCGCAAGACTGCGCAACCCTTGCCCCCGTCCAGCGCCCGATGATCCTGTGCCTGCCCGGATCGCGGGGTTCGGAAGTGACCCGTCTGGCGCCGATCTTCGGGCAAGCACTGGCCAAGCTGGCGGTTGAACATCCCAACCTAACCGTGGCCCTGCCCACCCTGCCACATCTTAAAGACCTTGTACAAAGCCTGACGCAAGATTGGGCCATCCCCCCCCGTCTGATCCTTGATCCGGCGGAAAAACGCGCCGCTTTTGCGCTGGCTGATGTGGCCCTTGCGGCCTCTGGCACCGTGTCGCTGGAACTGGCGGCGAACCAAACGCCCATGGTGATCGCCTACCAGCTGCACCCCGTCACCTTCTGGCTGATGCGCCGCATGGCGCTGGTCGATACGGTCACGCTGGTGAACCTTGTGTCCGACACCCGCAGCGTGCCAGAGCTTTTGGGCCCCGCCTGCACGCCAGACGCCATCGCCGCTGCCTTGACACGGGTGCTGCACAATCCCGCCGACCAACGCGCAGCCATGCGCCTGACAATGGACCGCTTGGGCCTTGGCGGAGAGGCCCCAGGCCTGCGCGCGGCACGGTCCGTTCTGGCCCATCTGGCCCCACAGGCTTGACTCCCTCTCACTGGCCCGCTTTGACAAGGGCTTAGGGCAATTCAGGGGCAGATCATGGATTTGGGGATCACAGGCAAACGCGCTTTGGTGACGGCGGCGTCCAAGGGCTTAGGGCGCGGCTGTGCCGAGGCTTTGGCTGCGGCGGGGGTTGATCTGGTGATCAACGCAAGGGGTGCTGAGGCGCTAGAGGCCACCGCCGCCCATCTGCGCGGCTTTGGGGTCAATGTCGTCACCGTCTGCGGCGATATTACGTCTGATGCGGGGCTTCAGGCGGTTTTGGCGGCGGCTGCGGGCGTGGATATTCTGGTGACCAACGCCGGCGGCCCACCTCCGGGCAGTTGGGAGAACTGGACCAAGGCCGATTACCTTAAGGCCATCGAGGCCAATATGCTGACCCCCATCGCCCTGATGACAGCCCTGATGCCTGCGATGATCGCCAAGGGCTGGGGGCGGGTGGTCAATATCACCAGCCAATCGGTCAAAGCCCCCATCCCCCAACTGGGCCTGTCGAACGCCGCGCGCGCAGGACTGACGGGCTTTGTCGGCGGCACCTCGCGCCAAGTGGCCCCTTACGGTGTGACGATCAACAACCTGCTCCCCGGCATCCACGACACCGACCGCGCGACAGCACTTGACGCGGGTATCGTCGCCACGCGCGGCATTACGGCCGCCGCCGCCCGCGCCGAACGCTGCGCCACGATCCCTGCGCGCCGCTACGGCACTGCGTCCGAGTTCGGCGCCACATGTGCCTTTTTGTGCAGCCAACATGCGGGCTATATCGTGGGGCAGAACATATTGCTCGACGGCGGGGCGATGAACGCGACCCTGTAAGGTACTTCGGGCAAAGGGCGCGGAATTTGATCAAATGTGGCTGGCGCTTGACCCAAGCTCTGCTAGGGTGGCGCTATTGACTGGAGATTCAAAATGCCCGCCCAAACGCCCACCGCCCTGACCAACCAAAACCTGTGGCAGATGGACCGCCGCCATTCCTTGCATCCGTGGACCAACTTTGGCCCCTTTGAAAAGGAAGGCGCTTTGGTGATCTCACGAGGGCAGGGGTGCCATTTGTGGGATGCCGAGGGGCGGCAGTACCTTGACGCGGTGGGGGGGCTTTGGTGCACCAACATCGGCCTCGGGCGGCGCGAAATGGCCGAGGCGATTGCCGCCCAAGCCGAGCGTTTGGCCTTTTCCAACACCTTTGTCGATATGACCAACGAACCCACCGCGCAGCTCGCCGCCAAGATCGCCGAACTTGCCCCGGGCGATCTGAACCGCGTGCATTTCACCACCGGCGGATCGACCGCCGTAGATACCGCCGTGCGCATGGTCAGCTATTACCACCACGCCCGCGGCAACCCTGACAAAACCGACATCGTGGCGCGCGAGTACAGCTACCACGGCTCGACCTATCTGTCGCAATCGGTGGGCAAACGCCCCGGCGACAGGGTGGAGGAGTTTCGCTACAAACACGACGGCATCCACCACCTGTCCGTTCCCAACCCCTACCGCCGCCCCGCCCAACTAACCGAGGCGCAGTTTTGCGACAGCCTGATCACCGAATTCGAAGCCCTGATCGCGCGGGTGGGGGCTGACCGGATCGGCGGCTTTATCGCCGAACCCATCCAAGCCTCGGGCGGGATCATCATTCCGCCCAAAGACTATCTGTTTCGCATGTGGCAGGTCTGCCAGCGCCACGACATCTTGTTTATCGCCGACGAGGTGGTGACCGCCTTTGGCCGGCTTGGCCATTGGTTCGCAAGCTTGGCAGAGTTTGGCGTGCAGCCCGATATGATCACCTCGGCCAAGGGGCTGACCTCGGGGTACCAACCCCTTGGTGCGGTGATCTTTTCAGACCGGATCTGGGAAGCGATGGCGCAGGGCGGGCAGCGGTGGTTCACCTCTGGCCTGACCTATTCGGGCCATCCGGTCGCCTGTGCTGCGGCTTTAAAGAACATCGAGATCATCGAACGCGAAGACCTTTTGGCCCATGCCACCAGGGTTGGCACCTATTTCGAAACACGCATGGCGGCCCTGTCGGCCCTGCCCTTGGTGGGCGATGTGCGCGGCCGCAAGCTGATGCTCTGTGTCGAGAATGTGGCCAATAAGGAAACAAAAGCGCTGCTGCCGGATGAGGTGAACGAATCCAAACGCATCTCGAATGTCTGCGAAAGCCTTGGCCTGCTGGTCCGCCCGATCGGCCACCTGAACGTGATGTCGCCGCCCTTGGTGATCACCGAGGCCCAGATAGATTTCATCGCCGAAACGTTAGAGGTGGCGATTAGGCAGGTGACCGATGATCTGGTGCGGGAAGGGGTTAGGGTGGGGTAGGAAACATTTAGCACTGTTGGCATCATTTGGGATCCCGTAATCCGAGCGCCAAAGTCAAGATGCGAATTTTGCGCGTTGCAGACGGGTCAATCTTGCCTTAGGCCTTCTGATCTAAAACAAATGTTGGAGCGATGACCAATGATTGATGAAACAAGCGTGGGTGATCGCTATCTTCTATGTCGACCGCGAAATGGGCTAAATGATGCACTCGTACATATTGAAACATGTTGGCGATATGCTGAAAAATTTAATCGTATACTCGTTATAGATCCGATCAGGTGTGCAATTTTTACGAATCTTTCCTTATTCTTTTCACCACTATCGCCGTCTCCCCGGATTCAGTTTCATATTTTTCCGAATCAAATCGAGTGTCTCAACAATCTAACCTGCCAACCAAGCGAAATTAATGGGCGACTCACGACTTATGTAGGTAAACCATTTCAGTTAGGCGTTTCTTATGTGTTGTGCGACTCGGAGAGCGAAGTTCCCCTTAGGGTAGACATGACACGTGATTATCCTGAGGCAGTGATATTATATGAATCCATCGACGGCGGTACTGAAAGCATAGATTTTTTGAAACGTGTTAAGCTCGAACTGGGCCTTGCACGGGACGCGATCGCACAGATTCGGCAGTTGGGTCCAAACTATGCGGCAGTTCACGTCCGACATACGGACTACAAGACTGACTGGCGCAAATTCTTGAAGAGCATTCGCGGGGAGTTGCGAGGTCGAACTGTTTTGATTTGCAGCGACAGCGCTAAAGTGATCCACGCAGCGCCATCATTATTGAAAAACTCTGTCGTTCGAACCGTTTCTCAGCTTCGGTATACCGATGGAAAGCCGCAGCATATTCGCAATAGTACGTCTGACGAAGCCCGAAATGCGACCGCACGATCAGCGTTGGTCGATCTCTTGTCCTTAGGCGCTGCGTCAGACCTCTATATAACAAGGCACGCCAGAGGGAATACATCAGGCTACTCCCAGCTCGCAGCTTCAATTTGCGCTGACCGAACTGTGCTCAACTCTCTCTTGGGTGAAAACCTATATAACCAGAACAATGCATCTGGCAAGGTTCATCACGTCCGGTTTTCTGAAAGTTTTATGTTTATACTTAAAATCCGTGTACCAGATATCTATAAAAGACTGGTTAGTTCATTTAAGAGGTTTGCGAAGCGTTGCCTTCATGTGTTAGGATTGTTAACGTAACATTTATATTTTTAAAGCATTATTTGATATAATCATTGGAATATTGAAATTTTTTGAATAAATGTATCTATACATCAAGAAAGTTTTCGAGTGTAGAAACTGTATTGCCATGGAAGCTGTCGCATTCTGGGGCTGAGATGATCGTCCCCCCCGTTGACCAACCGCCCCCCACAACCTACCTTGCCCCCACCGGATCCACGGCGTCTCCGGCCTCAATGACCCGCGCGTGCGTTAGCCCGAGAAGCCCATGCCCTTAGAAGACGCCAAATCCCAAGTTGACACCGCCTTCACCCGCACCAGCCAGCGCGGCTATGCGTTCGAGAATGCCTTTGGCGGGGCGACCTCATTCTTACGCCGCAGCTATACCAAGGACCTCAGCGGCGTGGATCTGGCCATCACCGGCGTGCCCTTTGACCAAGCCGTCACCCACCGTGCCGGCACCCGTTTTGGCCCCCGCGCCATCCGCGAGGCGTCAACCCTGATGCCCTACGATCCCCCCACCGGTTGGCCCACCAACCCGCTGGAAGATCTGAACATCATCGACTACGGCGATCTGGCCTTTGACTATGCCAAGACCCAAGATTTTCCCCAGACCCTGACCGACCATATCCGCACCATCTTGGCCGCAGGGGCAGGGTCGATAACGCTGGGCGGCGATCATTTCATCACCTTCCCCATCCTGCGCGCCTATGCCGAACGCTTTGGCCCGCTGTCGATGATTCACTTTGATGCCCATTCCGACCTGTGGCCCGATGACGATTATGCCCGCATCGACCACGGCACCATGTTTTACAAGGCGGTGAAATCGGGGCTGGTGGACCCCAAGCGTTCCGTCCAGATCGGCATTCGCACCACGACCGAGGATTATCTGGGCGTCAACGTCATCACCGCGCGCGAGGTGCATGAAAAGGGCACTGCTTGGGCTGTGGCTGCGGCGAAAGACATTGTGGGCGATGCCAGCACCTATGTCACCTTTGACATCGACGCGCTTGATCCGGCCTTTGCACCGGGCACGGGCACGCCGGTTTGGGGGGGGCTGGCCTCTTGGCAGGCGGCGGCGATGCTGCGCGATCTGGCGGGGATCAATATGGTTGGCGGCGATGTGGTCGAAGTCTCGCCGCCCTATGACACCACGGGGGCCACGGCGATTGCGGGGGCGCATGTGGCCTATGAATTGGTGTGCCTGTATCATTGGGCGCGGACACAAAGGTGATGATCATGTCGTGGAAGACGCTTGTTGTGCTGGTGCTTTTGGCGGGCGTTGCCCTGCTGGCCTATATCCGCCTTGCCCCCAGTGACCCGAAAGATTGGCACATCGCGGTTGCCACCACTGACCCCATCGCCCCCGGCCCCTGCGCCGAGCGCATCGTTTTGGTGCCCAAAGGCGCGCGCGCCGCGTGTCTTGTCGCGCTTACGCCTCGCCAAGTGCTGGACAAGCTGGAAGCCATCGCCCTCACCTCGCCGCGCACGCTTCATCTGGCCGGCAGCGCGGACGAGGGGCGCATCACGTGGACCTCGCGGTCGTTCCTGATGGGCTATCCCGATTACATCACCGCCGAAGTCTCGCAAACCGCGCAAGGCAGCCGCCTTGATATTCTCTCGCGCCAACGCTTTGGTCAGGCTGATCTGGGGGTGAATGCGGCGCGGCTGAAAGATTGGCTCTCGCAGCTGTAATCTGCGCGCCGTTTGACCCAAATGCCCAAGGGTCAAGGGCGCAAGCACCCTTGACCACCCCGCCGTTCCACGCCACACCGCGCCCATGGTGCCTTTAGACAAACTCGCCCAGATCACCCAACGCTTCGACTATGTCGAGGCGCGGTTGAACGCGGGCGGGGCACCGGCGGACATTGCGGCGCTCAGCCGGGAATATTCCGACCTTGGCCCCGTGATTGCCGAAATCAACGCCTACCGCCAAGCGCTGGACGATTTGGCCGAGGCCGAGTTGATGCTGGCCGATCCCGAAATGCGCGCCTTGGCCGAAGACGAATTGCCGCTTCTCAAAGCGCGCATTCCTGAAATGGAACAGGCCCTGCGCCTTGCGCTTTTGCCCAAAGACGCCGCCGACGCCCGCCCTGCGATCTTGGAAATCCGCCCCGGCACGGGGGGTGACGAGGCCAGCCTGTTCGCCGCTGATCTGCTGCGCATGTATCAGCGGTACTGCGAACGCATGGGCTGGACATTCGAAATCCTTGAAGAGCAGTTTTCCGACCTTGGCGGCATCAAGGAACTCACCGCCCATATCCAAGGCGACGGCGTCTTTGCGCGGTTGAAATACGAATCCGGCGTGCACCGCGTGCAGCGCGTGCCCACGACCGAAGCGGGCGGGCGCATTCACACCTCGGCCGCCACCGTGGCGGTACTGCCCGAGGCCGAAGAGGTTGATATCGACATTCCGGCGTCGGACATCCGCATTGATACCATGCGTTCTTCGGGGGCAGGTGGCCAGCACGTCAACACCACCGATTCCGCCGTGCGCATCACCCATTTGCCAACCGGCATCATCGTCACTTCGTCGGAAAAATCCCAACACCAAAACCGCGCCAATGCCATGGCCGTGCTGCGCGCCCGCCTGTACGAGCTGGAACGCGAGCGGATATCGTCCGAACGCTCTGCCGACCGCAAAGCGCAGATCGGGTCGGGCGACCGTTCGGAACGCATCCGCCCCTATAACTTCCCCCAAGGCCGCATGACCGACCACCGCATCAACCTGACGCTGTATTCCTTGGGCCAGATCATGGAAGGCAACCTGACCGACGTGATCGACGCCTTGACCGCCCACGACCACGCCGCCCGCTTGGCCGACGCGGAATGAACGCAACCCTAACGCTGCGCGACGCCATCGCCACCTTGCGCGCGGCAGGCATCGAAGATGCCCCCCGCGATGCCCGTCTGTTGTTGGCCAAAGCCATGGGGGTTCCCGCCGACCGCTTGACGCTGCATCTGCAAGACCCGCTTTCGGCTGACGCGGCCCTTGCTTTTGCCGCCCTGATCGCCACCCGCTCTGCGCGCCAGCCCATGGCACAGATCTTGGGCGAGCGCCTGTTCTGGGGCCGCAGCTTTGAAGTCACGCGCGACACGCTGGACCCGCGCCCTGAAACCGAGGTGCTGGTGCAAAAGGCGATCGAGCGGCCCTTTGTGAAGATGCTTGATCTTGGCACAGGATCGGGCTGCATCCTGATTTCGTGCCTGTTGGCGATGCCCATGGCCACGGGGCTTGGGGTTGATATCTCGGATGCAGCTTTGCGCGTGGCCGCCCGCAACGCAGTGCGCCACGGGGTGACGCGGGCCAGTTTTCTGGCCTCGGATTGGCTGCGGGCGGTGACGGGCAGCTATGATCTGATCGTCTCGAACCCGCCCTATATCGCGCAAGCCGAAATGGCCGCCCTTGCCCCCGAAGTGCGCGATTGGGAACCTGCGCGCGCCCTAACCCCCGGCGGTGACGGCTTGGACGCCTACCGCCGCATCGCCGCCAGCGCGCCTGCGCGCCTGTTGGCCGGCGGGCGGATTTTGCTTGAGATCGGGCCGACCCAAGCCGCCGCCGTCACAGCCTTTCTGGCCGCCCAAGGTTTGGGCGATATCTGCGTTTTGCCGGATCTGGATGGCCGCGACAGGGTGGTATGCGCCACCAAACCCCAAGGTGATCTGTAGGGTGCGCCAGCCTGATGCCCCCAAAGCATCGTAATTTGTCACTTTCTTCTTGCCCGATGGGCGCACCTGTGGTTAGTGAGGATCACGCAAGCTGACGCGGAAGGCCATTCTGGCCGCCTCGAAGCCTGCGGATGCCCGCCTCTCGCTGAACTTACTGCTGATCGTTTTGATCAAGGCGATGGGGCGCAGGACAAGTGGATCAAAGGACAACATGCGCTCTTCCAAGTCCCGTTCGCGTTCGAAGACGAACCGCCCACGCACGCTCGGTAACATCATCAACCGAGTGTTCGACAGTTCGGGCCCCGACGGCAAGGTGCGTGGCACCCCGGCCCAGTTGATCGAGAAATACCAGTTTCTGGCCCGCGATGCGCAGCTGTCCAACGACCGTGTCGCCGCTGAAAACTTTCTGCAACATGCTGAACATTACACAAGGCTTTTGGCCGAAGCCAACCGCGAGCTGGCCGCCGAACAAGAAAGCCGCCAGCAAAGCTATCCGCAATCGGGCCAACCGCGCGAGCGTGGTCAGGGTGATCGTGGCGATTACCGCCCCGAATACCGCGATGACCGCAGCGACGAACAGCCCGATGTCGCCGCCCACGACATGGTCGAGATGATCGGCTATGAAGAGGCAGGCTTGGTGGAAACCCCCGAAGCCGCCCCGCGCGAACCTAGACAAGACCGCAGCCCCGACCAGCGCCCGCAGCGCCACGACGACTACCGCCGCCCGCAAAACGGCCAGCGTGGGGATAACCCGCGTAGCGAGAACCAGCGTGGGGATGGCCAGCGGTTTGACACCCAGCGTGGCGAAGGCCAGCGCGGGGATAACCAGCGCAATGACGGCCAGCGTGGGGATAATCAGCGCAACGACAACCAGCGCAACGACAACCAACGCGCCGAAGGCCAGCGCCGCCCCTATCCGCCGCGTGTCGATCAGAATCGCGCAGAAGGGCGCGGCAATGACCAGCCGCGCACAGATCATCCGCGGTCCGAACAGCCTCGCCAAGACCGCCCCTATCAAGACCGCACTCCCCAAGGCGAGCGCAGCGCACAGCCCGACCGCGCCCCGTATGAGCGGGCCCAGCCTGAGCGTACCCAGCAAGACCGCCCCGCTCAGGAACGCCCCGTACTAGACCGCACCCCTCAGGATCGCGCTGTCGAACAACCCCGCTTCGAACTATCGCAGCCCGTGGTGGCCCCCGAACCGCAGGTCGCAGCCCCCGTTGCTGTGGAAAGCCCTGCACCCGTGACGACCGCACCCGTCACAAGCGCGCCCGATTCCCCCGTTCAGGGCGATCTCGCAGCACCGCCCAAGAAACCCCGCGCCCCTTCGACCCGCACCAAAGCGGCCAAAAAGCCTGCGGCTGACGAGGCTGGCCCCCAAACATCGACCGAGCCTGCTGCCGAGTAACGCGGCCCAAAAGCCCGCAGGCCCCCCGCCGTGGCGCAGAACAGACGCTTAGCCGTCTCTTTGCGCGACAGCGCGGGCAAGGGCGCAAAAGCGTTCAAGTTCAATCTCTTCCGCCCTTGCGGTGGGGGGGATTCCGGCTGTGGCAAGTAGCCCCTCGACATCGCCGCCCAAGGGTTTCAGGCTGGATCGCAGCATCTTGCGCCTTTGGCCAAAAGCTGCGGCCACCACCCGTGAGAGGGTTTTGGCATCCGCCTCAAAGCGCGGCGCGTCCAGCCGTGTCAGATGCACCACGGCGGAATGCACCTTGGGCGCAGGGGTAAACGCTTCGGGCGGAAGGTGCATGACGATCTTGGCGTCTGACCGCCACTGGCACAAAATGGCCAGCCGCCCATAGTGATCATCCCCCGGTTTGGCCGTGATGCGCAGCGCCACTTCGCGCTGGAACATCAAGGTCATCGAGGTCCAGAAGGGCGGCCAGATCTTGGGTGTCAGCCAGCGGATCAAAAGCTCGGTGCCCACGTTATAGGGCAGGTTGGCCGCAATCCGCACCGGCGGCACCATCAGAGCGGCCATGTCGATGTCCATCGCATCGCCCTCGACCACCTGCAAACGGCCCGGATAGGCGGCGGAAATGTCGTGCAAGGCCGCAATGCAGCGCGGGTCTTTCTCCACCGCCACAACCCGCCGTGCGCCCTCGACCAGCAAGCCGCGTGTTAGTCCACCGGGGCCAGGGCCGATCTCTAGCACATCTGACCCCGCCAGATCGCCTGCCAAGCGGGCGATCTTGGCCGTCAGGTTCAAATCCAGCAAAAAGTTTTGACCCAGTTGGCGCTTGGCCACCAGATCATAGCTTGCAATCACCTCGCGCAGCGGGGGCAGTCCGTCAATCGTGGCCAAGTGCGTCTCCCATCCTATGCCCCTACCTGTCGCGGATCGGTTTATTGTGCAACCCCGCGCGGGCTTTGGGGGGCTAAGCGTTTTGGGTGAACGTGGCCACAATGGCTTGGGTTACGTGCTGCAAGGTCGTCGGGGCGATGGCAAACACGTGCTGCGGCGTGCCCGCTGCCGCCCAGACTTGCGCAAAAGCCATCAGATGCGGGTCCATCCAGATCGGCAAGGGGGAAAGGTGCCCGAGCGGGGATACACCGCCAATGGCAAAGCCCGTCACCTGCCGCACCACCGCCGCCTCGGCGCGTTGCAGCGGTTGGCCTGCAAGGGCTGCGGCTTTGGCCAGATCGACCTGTTGGCCGCCTGCCGTCAGAAACAGATAAAGCCCGCCGTTTTGGCCCGCAAACAGGATAGATTTCACAATCTGGTCCAGCACACCCCCCACCGCTGCCGCAGCCTCTGCCGCGGTTCGGGCCGAGGCGGGGGTTTGCACGATTTGCGCCGATACCCCCGCTTGGGTCAGGGCGTTTTGCACGCGGGTCAGGCTTTTGCTCATGGGATGCTCCTTTGCCTGCAAACTTCCATCCCCCCGATCTTTGCGCAAGCCCCGCCCTTGGCGCACTGACCAGTTGACCGCGCTTACGCCTAAGATCACAACACCGCTATGACCCAACCCTTCGCCTTTCGCCTCTCATCCTGCCCGCTGGTCCATGACCCTGCGGTGGCGCAAGAGGTCGGCGTGGCCTTTGCCGATCTGCCCGCCCCCTTGCGCGATCTGGTCGCAGCCTCTGCCTCGTGTGCGCCCTATCTGCGCGATCTGACGCGGGCCGAGGGGGACTGGCTGCGGCAGGTGTTATCTGGCCCGCCAGAGGCAGGCTTTGCCGACATCTTGGCCGATCTGGCGCAAACCCAGCCCGATACCCTTGGCTCTGCCCTGCGGCGGGCCAAGCGGCGGGCGGCTTTGCTGATTGCGCTGGCCGATCTGGGGGGTGTTTGGGATCTGGCGCAGGTGACCGAGGCGCTGACAGCACTTGCCGATGCCGCTGTGCAGCTGTGCGTGACAACCCTTGTCGCTGACGAGATGCGCCGCGGCAAACTGCCCCAAGGCGACCCTGCCTTGGGCGCGGGCATGGTCGTGCTGGCCATGGGCAAAATGGGCGCGTTTGAGCTGAACTATTCGTCAGATATTGACCTTATCTGCCTGTTTGACGAAACGCTTTACCCCGACACCGCGCAAGAGGTGCGCACGGCTTTCATTCGCGTCACCCGCAAGATGACGGCGCTTTTGTCTGACCAAACCCCCGAAGGCTATGTCTTTCGCACCGACCTGCGCCTGCGCCCCGATGCCTCTGTCACCCCCGTTTGCCTGTCGATGGCCGCCGCCAGCGCTTATTACGAGGCCGAGGGCCGCACGTGGGAACGTGCCGCCTATATCAAAGCGCGCCCCTGTACCGGTGACATCGCGGCAGGGCAACGGTTCTTGGCCAGCCTGACCCCCTTTGTCTGGCGCCGCCATCTGGATTTCGCCGCCATCCAAGACGCCCATGACATGCGCCTGCGCATCCGCGAGCATCGCGGCTTAAAGGGGCCTTTGGTGGTGGAAGGGCATAATGTGAAACTGGGGCTTGGCGGTATCCGCGAGATCGAGTTTTTCACCCAAACCCGCCAGCTGATTGCAGGCGGGCGCGACCCCGATCTGCGCGGATGCGGCACCGAGGGGGCCTTGCAGGCCCTTTCGGCCAAAGGCTGGCTGCCCGCTGATGTGGTGGACGACCTGATCCAAGCCTACCGCGATCTGCGCCTGATCGAGCACCGTTTGCAAATGGTGCTGGATGAGCAAACCCAGACCATGCCCGAAACCCCCGCCGCCATCGCCCGCATCGCAGCCTTTTGCGGCCAAGACGAGGCCACCTTTCGCCGCAGCTTTCTGGACCGTTTGCGCCGTGTCGATCAGCTGACCGAAGGGTTCTTTTCGCCCGTCTCGGCCGAAGATATCCCCGACATCTCGCCCCAAGCCCGCGCCGTGGTTGAGGGGTGGACACATTATCCCGCCCTGCGCTCTGACCGCGCGCAGACGATCTTTGCCCGCCTCAAACCGCAATTGCTGCGCAAACTGATGCAGCACACCCACGCGGACGAGGCTTTGATGGCCTTTGACGGGTTTCTGGCGGGCCTGCCCTCGGGTGTGCAGATTTTCAGCCTGTTTCAGGCCAACCCGCCCTTGGTGGATCTGATCATCGACATCGCAGGCACTGCCCCCGCGCTGGCGCTGTATCTGTCGCGCCATGCGGCGGTGTTGGACGGGGTGATTGGCGGATCGTTCTGGGCCCCTTGGCCGGGTCTTGCAGGCTTGCGGCAAGATCTGGACAGGCGCTTATCCAGTGCCGCCGATTACGAACGGGTTTTGGGGCTGGCGCGCCTTTGGCTGAAAGAATGGCATTTCAGGGTGGGCGTGCATCACCTGCGCGGGCTGATTGACGCCTTCGAGGCGGGAAAATCCTATGCCGATCTGGCCGAGGCGGTGATTTGCGCCCTATGGCCCTTGGTGCTGGCCGAATTCGCCCGCCGCCATGGCCCGCCGCCCGGGCGCGGGGCGGTGTTGGTGGCGATGGGGTCTTTGGGATCGGGGCGGTTGACGGCCGCCTCCGACCTTGACCTGATCGTGATCTATGATCCGTTGGACCAAGACACCTCAACCGGCCGCACCCCTTTGGCGACGCGCATCTATTACGCCCGCCTGACCCAAGCCATCGTCACCGCTTTGACGGTGCAAATGGCCGAAGGGCGGCTGTATCAGGTGGATATGCGGCTGCGCCCCTCGGGGCGGCAGGGGCCTGTGGCCACAGCCCTTGCGGCGTTCAAAGCCTATCAGGAAAACGATGCGTGGACATGGGAACATCTGGCCCTGACCCGCGCAAGGATCGTGGCGGGGGATGCCGGCCTGTCGGGCGAGGTCGACGCCTTTCGCCGCGACCTTTTGGCCCGCAAGGGGCAAGGCGCGCAGCTCAAAGCCGATGTGGCCGACATGCGCGCACGGCTTGCCACAGCCAAACCCGGCGGCTCTGCGTGGGAGGCCAAGGATGGAACCGGCAAGCTGATGGACATCGACCTGTGCGCCCAAATGCTGGCCCTGCAGGCCGCAAGCCCCGCCCGCAGCCTTGATCGGCAGTTGGCCGCTGGCCGTTCTGGCGGCAACCTGTCGCAAACGGACGAGACGGTTCTGGCCAAGGCGTCAAGGCTTTTCTGGCGGCTTCACGCCAGCGCGCGGCTGTTGTCAGACCAAGCCTTAAGCCCGCAAGACGTGGGGGCAGGGGCGCGGGCGTTCTTGCTGCGCGAAACAGACGCGGTTGATGATGCGGCCCTGACCCAAGCGGTGGCGCAGGCGGCGCAAGATGCGGCGGCGGTGATTGCCAAGATATTGGCCTGAAAGGACAAGATGTGACCAGAACCGAAGCCGACCCCAAGGGCCTTGTGCGCGAAAGCTATGCGATGGACGGCATCACCCATTGGGAATGCCGGTCGATCTTTGTTGATTGGGCGTTAAGCCTGCCTGTGGGGGCCGATACCTCGGCGGCCATCCGGATTTTGCTGGAGCAATACGCCACAGACCGCGCCGATCACCCGATGAGCGTGGTCTTGACCGAAGGTCTGGGATCGGCAGAGGCCCCCAAACGGCGCGGCGGTCGGTTGGGCCGTCAAGCCAGCGCAGAGTAGCGTTCAGCCCTCAAGCCGCCCCAAACGCCCGCCACGGCGTTTGGACAGGCGCGGGGCGCGGGCGGGCAAGTCGGCCATGATCGCTTGCCGCTCGGCGGGGGAATAGTGCGACCAGCGCCCGATTTCGTCGATCGACCGATAACAGCCCACGCACAGCCGCTCTTGCGGGTGAATGACGCAAATTTTGATACAGGGCGATTCAATCTCGTTGCGGGCCCAGATCTCGTCGCTCATGTCGCGGCCTCGTTGGTTTGGCGGCGCAAGGTGTCCAGCCGGTCCAGCGCGCCTTGCAAGATATAGCCCGCCGCCACTTGGTCAATCACAGCAGCGCGCCGCTTGCGCGAGGCGTCAGCTTCCAACAGGGCGCGTTCGGCGGCGACAGTTGACAGGCGTTCATCCCAAAAGGTGATGGGCAGATCGGTCAGTTTCACCAGATTGCGCGCAAAGGCTTGGGTCGCTTGCACGCGCGGGCCAGAGGAGCCGTCCATGTTCAAGGGCAGCCCAAGGATGATCCCTGAGGCGCCCCGTTCGGTCAAAAGCGTCAGCAAAGCCGCCGCATCCAGCGTGAACTTTTCACGCCGGATCACGGTAATCGGCGTTGCCACCAAGCGGCGCAGGTCAGATATCGCCACGCCAATTGTTTTATCGCCCAAATCCAGCCCGCAGATGGCCTTGTTGGGGGCCAAATGCGCGGCAAATTCCAGAATGTCTTGAAAGATCAAGGGGCTACCCCTGCTGCCGTGGCCGCAGCCTTAAGCGCCGACAGCTCGCCCGGTTTGCCTGCGAAATCGGCTTGCGCTTTGGCATAGGCCGCCTTGGCGCGGTCGGTGGCTTTCAACACGCCCAATGCGTTGATCAACTTGGTCCAATCTTCGATCGCACCGCCTTCGCCCATCAGGCGGCTTTCCAGCCCGCCGACCATGCCTTCGATCATCTTTTGGCGGTCTTCGGGGCTCATCTGGGCGGCATTGGCCATGTCGCCTGCGCTGGGGCCTCTGGCTTGCGGTGCTTGATAGGGAATGCCTGCGGCGTCGGCGATGTCTTGCAGGCGCTGGCTGATCACGGGAATCCACGGGGCGGTGTCGGGGCCTTCGTCCAGCAGGGCTTTCCACAGCGGGAAGGTTTTGTCAGGTCGGCCCACTTGAGCCGCCATCAAGCCCATATAGAACCGCGCCGCCGGTTGGGCGGGGTCGCGTTTGAGCGTTTCGGTCAGGGCGGCTTCGGCCTGCGGCGAGACGATGCCTTGGGCGGCGTAAATCATCATCACGCCCAAGTTGGCATAATCATCGGCCGTGGCCTGCGCGCCTTTCAGGCGGATCACCGCTTGTTGGGCTTTGCGCGCGGCGGCGAAATTGCCAAGACCGCCCTCTTGTTGCGACAGGTAGATTTGCCCTTGCAGATCGTCGGGGCGCTTGGCCACGGCTTGGCGCAGCTTTTCGATGATGTCCAAGGTCACCTTGTCAGCGTCAGCGGGCGGGGTAAAGGCAGGCTGGGCCGCTTCGATCGCGTCTTGGCTGGGGCGGTTTTGATAGTCAGCCTCGGCATTGGCCAAACGTGCGGCGATGGGCACATCAGGGTAACCGGGCGCGCCTAAGGTTTGGTAAAGCAGGCCCGAACCGACCAAGGCCAAGGCGACAATACCCGCAGCAAGGGCCGGATGTGAGGGGGCACGGTTGGGTTTAACCGACACGCTGCGCCCTGCATCCAGAATACGGCGCTGCACTTCGATGCGCAGACGGCCAGCCTCTTCGACCGGCAGAACACCGCGCGCCAGATCGCGGTCCACCTCGGCCAACTGGTCGGCGTAGATGATCAGGTCTTCGGCCCCGTCCTGCGCTGTCTCGGCACCAGCCCGCCGCAGGGCTTGCAGCAAAACCACCCCCACCATCACAGCCATGGCACCGGCGGAGAGATAAAATCCGATCATTGCGGCCTCGTCCTTATGTTGGCTGTGATTACCCCGTTCTGCGGCGCGGCAAAAGGGCAAAGGGCGGCGCATTGGGGCGATGCGCGACATCGTGAAGCCCTTCGGGCAGAAATGGGCTTGCAACCGACAGCGTTTGTCGCAATTTTCCCCATTGTGACGTTTGCGGCGGTGGAGATACGGGTCGCGCCTGCCATCTAAGGCGGCACCCGGTATGACGGAAAGGGCCCCTCATGAAACGATATTCTGCCTTTGCCCTAGCGCGTGAGGCGCTGTCCAACCACATGGGATGGGAGCGCGCCTGGGCCGCCCCCCAGCCCAAGGCGGCTTACGATGCCATCATCATCGGGGCAGGGGGCCACGGCTTGGCGACCGCCTATTATCTGGGCAAGAACTTTGGCATCACCAATGTGGCGATCCTTGAAAAAGGCTGGCTTGGGGGCGGCAACACAGGGCGCAACACCACGATCATCCGGTCAAACTATTTGCAGGATTCGTCGGCCGCGATCTATGAAAAGGCCCGCAGCCTGTATGAAACGCTCAGCCAAGACCTGAACTACAACGCGATGTTTTCCCCGCGCGGTGTGATGATGCTGGCGCAAACCCACCACGAGGTGCGCGGATACCAGCGCACCGCCCATGCCAACGCGCTGCAAGGCGTTGTGACAGAGTTTATCTCGCCCCAGCGCGTGAAAGAACTGTGCCCGATCTTGAACATCGACGGACCGCGCTATCCGGTGCTGGGGGCCTTGTGGCAGGCGCGCGGCGGTACGGGGCGGCATGATGCGGTGGCGTGGGGTTATGCGCGGGCCTGTTCGGCGATGGGGATGGATATCATCCAAAACTGCGAGGTGAAGGGTATCACTTCGGCCAATGGGGTGGTCACTGGGGTAGAGACGACCAAAGGCTACATCGGCACCAAAAAGATCGGGATTGTGGTGGCCGGCCATTCGGGCCAAGTCGCCGATATGGCAGGCTTTCGGCTGCCGGTTGAAGCCGTGGCGCTGCAAGCGCTGGTGTCCGAACCGATCAAACCTTGTATGGATGTGGTCGTCATGGCCAACACGGTGCACGGCTATATGAGCCAGTCAGACAAAGGCGAGATGGTGATTGGCGGCGGCACCGACGGGTTTAACAACTTCACCCAGCGCGGGTCGTTCCACCATATCGAAGAAACCCTGCGCGCCTTGATTGAAACTTTCCCGATCATCAGCCGCTTGAAGATGCTGCGCCAATGGGGCGGGATTGTGGATATGACGGGCGACCGCTCGCCCATCATCTCTAAAACCCCTGTGGGCAATTGCTTTATCAACTGCGGTTGGGGCACGGGCGGGTTTAAGGCCATTCCGGGGTCGGGCTGGGCTATGGCGGAACTGATGGCCAAGGGTGAACCCGGGCCGCTGGCGGCAGAGTTTGACATGTGGCGCTTTAAAGAGGGGCGGTTTATCGACGAATCGGTTGCCGCCGGGGTGGCGCATTGATCGCCCGAGGCCACGATTTTTCTGCGAAAAATCAAGGGGCTAGAATTTTCGCAGAAAATTCGTGGGCCCCGAGTGACGTGATGAAAGGAAAAGGCGCATGCTGACCCTCGAATGTCCTTATTGCGCCGTCATGGCCGACGAGACAGAGCTTTCTCCCGGCTACGAGGCGCATCTGAAACGCTACGGCCCGGGGTCCAGCGATGAAGAGTTTGAAGCCTATATGTTCGCCCGCAAGAACCCCAAAGGCGTGCATTTCGAACGCTGGCGCCATGCTTACGGCTGCGGCAAATGGTTCTTGGCCGCGCGCGACACCGCCACGCTAGAGGTGTTTGGCACCTATACCGCCCAATCCGCAGCCCCGCCGCAGGCGTTGCAAGACAAGATCAAGGCCAAGCGGCCCGACTGGAAGGGTTACAAATGAGCACCCGTTTGTCCAAAGGCGGTCGTTTGATCGACCGCGCCCGTGCTGTGGACTTCACCTTTAACGGCAAGCGTTTGCGCGGCTTTGCGGGGGATACGCTGGCGGCCTCGCTTCTGGCCAATGACCAGATGTTGATGGGGCGCAGCTTTAAATACCATCGGGCGCGGGGCGCTGTGGCGTCGGGCGCAGAAGAGCCGAACGCCTTGGTCAATCTGGGGCGCGGCGCGTTTCTGGAACCCAACCAGCGCGCCACCACGACCGAAACCTTTGACGGGTTGGAAGCGCAAAGCCAGAACCATTGGCCCAGCCTTGAGATGGATATCGGCGTGGTCAACAACGCCTTGGCGCGGTTCTTGCCGGGCGGGTTTTATTACAAAACCTTCATCCACCCGCGGGCCGCATGGAAACATGTCTTTGAACCCGTCATTCGCAAAGCCGCAGGCCTTGGCCCCGCGCCAAAGGAAATGGACGGCGACCGCTACGAGCAGGCTTATGCCTTTTGCGATGTGCTGATTGCAGGCGGCGGGATTGCCGGTTTGCAGGCGGCTCTTGCGGCCGCCTCTGGCGGGGCGCGGGTGATGGTGTTGGAACAAACGCCGGTATGGGGCGGTCGTGCGCCGGTGGACGGCGATGTCATCGACGGGATGGCGGCAGACCTTTGGGTGAAAAAAACCGTCCAAGCCCTTGAAGCCATGCCCAATGTCACCTTGCGCACGCGCTGCATGGTGGCGGGCGTGTATGACCACGGCTATGTGCTGGCCGAAGACCGTGTGGCCGATCACACCCCCGGCGATGGCCGCCCGAAAAAGCGCCTGTGGCGTATTCGCGCGGGGCGGATCGTGGCGGCAACGGGGGCTTTAGAGCGGCCTTTGTCCTTTGCGGGCAATGATGTGCCGGGGGTGATGCTCGCCTCGGCGGTGCGCGATTATGTGGTGAACTGGGCCGTCTCGCCGGGGGATCGCACGGTGGTGGTGACCAATAACGACGATGCCTACCGCACGGCGATTGCGCTGAAACAGGCGGGTCTTGCGGTGCCGTGCATCGTGGATGCGCGTGCTGTGGCCAACGGGCCTTTGCCCACGCAGGCCCGCGCCATGGGAATCCGCGTAGAAACCGGCAAGGGCATTGCCAAGGTCAAAGGCACCAAGCGCGTGACCGCTGTGACACTGTGCATGCAGGCGGGAGAGGGCGCAGCCCTTGAAGAGATCGCCTGCGATGCCGTCGCCATGTCAGGCGGCTGGTCGCCCGTGGTGCATTTATGGAGCCATTGTGGCGGCAAGCTGACATGGGATGACACCCACGCCATGTTCCGCCCCGATGCCACCCGCCCGCCGATCAGCCATGACGGTTTGGCCATGGTCTATCCCGCAGGCGCTGCCAATGGCGCGCTTAAGGCGGCGCAGGCTTTGGCGGATGCAGCCCTTGCAGGCGCTGCGGCGGCGGGCGCAGGCCCTATCGCTGCCGCGCAAGCGGAGGCGCGGGAAGAAGCGGCGCTGGAACCTGTCTGGATCATGCCGCAAGGGGCCAGCTATAAGCTGCGCGCGAAAATGTGGCTGGATTATCAGAATGATGTGAAAGTCTCTGACGTGCAACTCGCCGCGCGCGAGGGGTACGAATCGGTCGAACATACCAAGCGGTATACCACCTTGGGCATGGCGACCGATCAGGGCAAACTGTCCAACATCAACGGGTTGGCCGTGCTGGCCGGTGCGCTGAACACCGATATCCCCAATGTCGGCACCACCACCTTCCGCCCGCCCTATACGCCCGTCACCTTGGGCGCGCTGGCTGGCGAAGCGCGGGGCGAGATTTTCCAGCCGCTGCGCCGTTCGCCGATGCACGCATGGCACGAACAGGCCAAGGCCTATTTCGAACCCGTGGGCCTGTGGCGCAGGCCCTATTGCTTCCCGCGTGGCGGAGAAAATCACGCCCAAGCGGTGGAGCGCGAAATTTTGAACACGCGGCAGGGGGTAGGGCTGCTGGATGCCTCGACCCTTGGCAAGTTGATCGTCAAAGGGCCGGATGCGGGCCGCTTTTTGGATATGATGTACACCAACGTCATGTCAAACCTTGGGATCGGCAAATGCCGCTACGGGTTGATGTGCAACGAAAACGGCTTTTTGTCGGATGACGGCGTGGTCGTGCGCTTGGCCGAGGATACTTGGCTGTGCCACACCACCACCGGCGGGGCCGACCGTATCCACGCCCATATGGAAGACTGGCTGCAATGCGAATGGTGGGATTGGCAGGTCTATGTCGCCAATGTCACCGAAGAATATGCCCAAATCGCGGTGGCAGGCCCCAAAGCGCGGGCCTTGCTGGAAAAACTGGGCGGGATGGATGTGTCTGCCGACGCTTTGCCCTTTATGACCTTTGCCGATGGCACCTTGGGCGGTCTGCCCGTGCGGGCCTACCGCATCAGTTTCTCGGGCGAATTGTCCTATGAACTGGCGGTGCCTGCGGGGTATGGGCAAGAATTGTGGGACAAGCTGATGGCGGCGGGCGCGGATTTGGGTGTTATGCCCTACGGCACCGAGGCCATGCATATCATGCGGGCCGAAAAGGGCTTTATCATGATCGGCGATGAAACCGACGGCACGGTGATCCCGCAGGATTTGAACCTTGGCTGGGCGATTTCGAAGAAAAAAGCCGATTACTTGGGCAAACGCGGGCAAGAGCGCAGCTATCTGGCCTCTCCCGACCGGTGGACCTTGGCAGGGTTTGAAACGCTTGACGGCTCGGTCATTCCGGACGGCGCCTATATCATCGCCGCTGGGGTCAACGCCAACGGGCAGGGCAACACGCAGGGCCGTGTGACATCGACCTATTACTCGCCCACGCTGAAAAAGGGCATCGCCATGGGCCTGATCAAGGGCGGTATGGCGCGGGCGGGCGAGGTGGTGGAGTTTACCAAGCTGGGCGGTTCGCCCGTCAAAGCGCGCATTGTCGATCCGGTGTTTTATGACAAGCAAGGAGCCAAGCAAAATGGCTGATCCCGTGGCCCCTTGGGGCAATGCCCAATTCGACGGCTTCGCCAAAGTGGCCGAGATTGGCCCCTTGGGCATGATCACCCTGCGCGCCAAGCGCGATGTGGCGGGGCTAGAGCAGGCTTTTGCGGCCCTTGGCCTGACCCTGCCTGACCCGCGCCGGATTGTCATTGCGGGCGACAAGGCCGCAGGCTGGATGAGCCCGGATGAATATCTGCTGGTCATGCCTTATGCTGCGGTGAATGACGCCTTGGCCAGCCTTGCGGCCAGCCTTGCAGGCCAGCACCATCTGGCGGCCAATGTGTCAGATGCCCGCGCGGTGTTTCGCATCGAAGGCGATAAGGCCGATCAGGTTATCAGGAAAATCGCGCCCGTCGATGTTGACACCATGGCCGAAGGGGAACTGCGCCGCTCGCGCGCGGCCCAAGTGGCAGCGGCGTTCTGGAAAGACGGGCAGGGCTATACGCTGGTCTGCTTTCGGTCGGTTGCAGGCTATATGATGGGGCTTTTGTCGCATTCGGCCCAACCGGGGTCTGAACTGGTCTAAAGCCATAGCGCCCTTTCGCCGCAACGCTGATCTGGCTTAGGAAGGATGTGTCTTTCCTGACCTATGCACCCTTGACCTTCCCCCCCTGCCACCCCTTATTACGCGCCAAGACCCAAACCCGCGACCTAACAGGAGTAGCCCATGGCTTTCACCCTTCCCGATCTGCCCTATGCCCACGACGCGCTGGCCGCTTTGGGCATGTCCAAAGAAACGCTGGAATTTCACCACGACCTGCACCACAAGGCCTATGTCGACAACGGCAACAAGCTGATTGCCGGCACCGAATGGGAAACCAAATCGCTGGAAGATGTCGTCAAAGGCACCTATGCGGCGGGTTCTGTGGCGCAAAGCGGGCTGTTTAACAACGCCTCGCAGCACTGGAACCACAACCTGTTTTGGGAAGTGATGGGGCCGGGCGGCAAGGTGATGCCGGGGGCTTTGGAGGCGGCGATTGTCGACTCGTTCGGCTCGGTTGCCAAGTTCAAGGAAGATTTCGCCGCCGCCGGCGCTGGTCAGTTCGGGTCGGGCTGGGCGTGGCTGGTCAAAGACGCTTCGGGCGCTTTGAAAGTCACCAAGACCGAAAACGGCGTGAACCCGCTGTGCTTTGGCCAAACCGCCTTGCTGGGCTGCGATGTGTGGGAACATTCCTATTACATTGATTTCCGCAACAAGCGCCCCGCCTACATCGCCAACTTCCTTGACAAGCTGGTGGATTGGGAAGCCGTGGCCGCCAAGCTCTAAGGCGCGCTTAAGATTATACGACATCAAGGCTTGCCGATGGGTTCGGCAAGCCTTTTTCATAAGGTAAGCCCCCCATGACCCAGCCGCAAAAAGGCGTGGCCGCGATTATTCTGGCCTGTAGCATCTGGGGCTTTGCGCCGCTGTATTACCACGCCCTGTCCGAGGTGCATGCGGTCGAGATGATGGCCCACCGCACGCTGTGGACGGCGGTGATGTTCGGGCTTGTCGCCACGGTGACCCGCCGCTGGGGCGAAGTGCGCGCCTTGGTGCGCGGCCCTGACCGCTGGAACATTGTGGCGGCGGCGGGGTTCATCGCCTTTAACTGGTATCTGTTCATCTGGGCCATCACCGCCAACCGCGCGGTAGAGGCGTCTTTGGGCTATTACATCTACCCGCTTGTCTCGGCCCTGCTGGGTGTCGTGCTGTTTGGCGAGGCGCTGCGGGGTTTGCAGGCCGTGGCCATCGGCCTTGCTGCTTTAGCTGTGGCCATCCTGACATGGGGTCTTGGGGTGGCCCCTGTGGTGGCCTTGGCCTTGGCGGTGAGCTTTGCGTTTTATTCGGCGGCCAAAAAGCGCATTGCAGCCTCGGCCATGATCTCGGTGCTGGTCGAGGTGCTGATCATCGCCCCGCCCATGGTGGCGGTGCTGGTGTGGCTTGGGGTGCAGGGGCAGGGCTGGTTTGGCCGTGATTTATACCACACCGCCCTTTTGCCCTTGGCTGGCCCGCTGAGTGGCGGGCCCTTGATGCTGTTTTCTTATGGCGCACAGCGGGTCAAGCTTGCGACATCCGGATTGACGCAATACCTCAACCCCACGCTGCAATTTCTGTCAGCGTGGCTGATTATGCACGAAGCGGTCACACCGTGGCACGCGCTGGCCTTGGCCTTGGTGTGGGCGGCGATTGCCTGCTACTCGCTGGGCCGCCGCTGACAGGGCTGCTTCACGTCACGCGGGTTTAGGCTGCGGCCATCTCGGCGGCCATGGCGGCTTGCAAGGCCGCCACATCGTCCAGCACGCGAAACAGGCTGCGCAGGCTGGCATCGGCAAAGCCTTGGGCGATGATATGATCCATCAGCGCCAGCAAGGGCTGCCAGTAGCCGTCGATGTCAATCACCCAGATCGGCCTGCGGTGCAGACCGATTTGCGCCCATGTCAGCACTTCAAAAAACTCGTCCAACGACCCCGCCCCGCCCGGCAAAAGGGCGATGGCATCGGCGTTCATAAACATCACCTTTTTGCGTTCGTGCATGGTTTCGGTGATGATAAAGGTGGTCAAATCGCGCTTGCCGACCTCTTTGGCCAGCAGATGCGTGGGGATCACGCCAAAGGTCGCAGCCCCCGCCGCTGTCGCCGCCCGCGCCACTTCGCCCATCAAACCCACATCGCCCGCGCCGTAAACCAGCCGCCATCCAGCCTTGGCAATGACGCGCCCCGTGTCATGGGCCGCTTGGCGATGTGCCGGATTTGTTCCCATCCGCGCCCCGCAAAAGACGCAAAGAGACTTGATTTCGGCCCTTTTGGGGCTGTCTTGCGGTGACATCTGGCAAAAATCTTTCAAAAGCAGTTGCGCTTGCGACGATATCGGGGATTGTGGCGAAAGGAAAGTCGGGGCCGCTGTCAAACTGCCTGCGACCAAACAGGCTTTGCGGGGGACGATATGGCGGACTGGAAGAACTACGACTTGGTCACCAAGCTGACGGTTGGCGCGATTGTGGCGATCTTGATCGGCACCGTGGGCTATCAGGTGGTCAAGCCCAAAACGCCGGTTGTCCCCCCAGCCCCTGCCGTGGAAACGGCGGCCACGACAGACAAGGCCGCCGCCGAACCCGCCGCTGCCGAACCAGCCCCAGCCGCGCAAGCGCCCGCAGCGAGCGAAACGCCCGCCGCGACCCCTGCCGCCGTTGCGCCGACCTTTGATGTGATGCGCCTTGATCCGGACGGGTCAGCCGTGGTGGCCGGTCAGGTGGCCGCCGGGGCGAAGGTGTCGATTTTGGTCGATGGGGCCGAAGTGGGCACCGCCACAGCGGATGATACGGGTAAATTCGTGGCTATGTTTGATCTGCCGCCTGCGGCTGCGGGGCGGTTGATGACCATGGTGGCGACCTTGAGCGATGGCACACAGGTGACCTCGCCCACGTCAGTGGCGCTGGCTGCCACCGCCGCTCCGCCCGTGGTGGCCGATGCGACCGACAGCACCGCCACAACCGCACCGGCGCAAAGCGAATCTGCGCCTGCTCAAACCGGCACCACGGCCCTTGCCGTCAATGACCAAGGTGCCAAGGTCTTGCAAACCGACACCAATGTCGCCGCCGAAGTGGCCTCCAATGTCACGATCGACACGATTGCCTACCCCTCGCCCGAGGTGGTGCAATTTGGCGGCCATGGCACGGCGGGCAACCTTGTGCGCCTGTATCTGGACAATGCGCCTTTGGGCGATGCGGCGACCGTTGGGGCCGATGGCACATGGAACCTGACCCAAACTGGAATTGAACCCAAGGTCTACATACTGCGCGCGGATGAGCTGGACGCTTCGGGCAAAGTTGCGTCGCGCTATGAGACGCCCTTCAAACGCGAAACGTCTGAGGCTTTGGCCGAAGCCAGCACCGCCAAAGTTGCTGCCGTAGACACCCCGGCCCCGGCTGCCGATGCCGCAACACCCCAACCATCAACGACCGAGACCGCCGCTGCCGGCGATGCCAACATCGCTGCAACCACCGCGCCCGTCGAACCAGACAGCGCCGCCGCGACCCAAACCTCGACCCCCCAAACCGCCCCTGCTGACAGCACAGGCACCGCCGCTGATAAAACGGAAGCCCCCGCAGCTGAGGTTGCGGCGACGCCTGCGGTGACCGCTCCGCCAGCCGTGACGGTGACAGTGCAGCCGGGCTTTACCCTTTGGGGCATTGCAAAACAGAACATGGGCGACGGCACCATGTTCGTTCAGGTCTACGAGGCGAATAAGGATAAGATCAAGAATCCCAACCTGATCTATCCCGGACAAATCCTCACACTGCCGGAAAACTAACGCCGCACACGGTTATATGACAGCCCCCGCGCCGCAAAACCCTGCGCGGGGGCCTTTACTTATCGCTGATCCTGTCCCAAGTCTGCGACGCTCGGCGGAACCAGCCGCAGTTACGGGCCAAGGAATATTTGATGCGCAGCCTGACCAGAACCGCCACCACCGCCGACATCGCCAAAACCCCCGCCAATGGCTGGGATACGATGAAACGCATCGCCCCCTATCTGTGGCCCAAGGGCGAGCTTTGGGTGAAACAGCGCGTGGTCTTTGCGCTGCTGTTGCTGTTTGTGTCCAAGATTGTCTCGGTGTGTACGCCTTATCTGTACAAAAAGGCGGTCGATGCGCTGACCAACCATGCGGGCACCGACGTGGGGTCAGCCTTGCTGTTGGGCGCTGTGGGGCTGACGGTGGCTTACGGGCTGGCGCGGATGGGCACAGTGTTTTTCGGCGAGATGCGCGATTGGGTCTTTGTGCGGGTGGGCCAACGTGCCCTGCGCAAACTGGCGTTTGAGACGTTCACTCACATTCACCGCCTATCGCTGCGCTATCACATCACGCGCAAGACGGGGGGCCTAAGCCGTGTGATTGAACGCGGGGTCAAAGGCGTCGACTTTCTTTTGCGCTTTATGTTGTTTTCGATCATTCCGCTTATTTTGGAACTGGTCATGGTCTCGGTCATCTTTGCGGCTTATTTCGGCTGGCTGTACATGGTCGTCGTGCTGGTGACGATCACGCTTTATGTGACCTATACGTTCAAAGTTACCGAATGGCGTGTGCAGATCCGCCGCGCGATGAACGATCAAGACACCGATGCCAACCAAAAGGCCATCGATTCGCTGCTGAACTACGAAACCGTCAAATATTTCAACGCCGAAGCGCGCGAGGCTGCCCGCTATGACCGCGCCATGCAGGCCTATGAAGGCTTTGCCGTGCGCACGGGCCAATCTTTGTCGATCCTGAACATCGGGCAGAATGTCATCATCACCATCGGCCTGATCATCGTCATGGTCATGTCGGCGATCGGGGTGCAGCAGGGCAAATTCACGGTCGGCGACTTTGTCATGGTCAACGCCTATATGATGCAAATCACCCTGCCTTTGGGCTTTTTGGGCACGGTTTACCGCGAAATCCGCCAAGCCTTGGTCGATATGGGCGAGATGTTTGGCCTGCTCTCGCAGCCTGCCGAAATCACCGATGCGCCCAATGCGCCCGATCTGAACGTGCCCAAGGGCGAGGTGGTGTTTGACAATGTCACCTTCGCATATGACGCCAACCGCCCGATTTTGAAGGGGATTTCGCTGCGCGTCGGGCCGGGGCAGAAGATTGCGCTGGTCGGTCCGTCAGGCTCTGGCAAGTCGACCATCGGGCGGCTGTTGTTTCGCTTTTATGAGGTCACCGGCGGGTCGATCACAATCGACGGACAAGATATTCGCAATGTCACCCAAACCAGCCTGCACCAATCCATCGGTGTGGTGCCCCAAGACACGGTGCTGTTCAACGACACGGTCTATTACAACATCGCCTACGGCAATCCAGATGCGCCGCGCGAAGCGGTGGAGGCTGCGGCTAAGGCGGCCAAAATCCACGACTTTATTCTGTCGCTGCCCGATGGCTATCAGGCCAAGGTGGGCGAGCGCGGGCTGAAACTGTCGGGTGGGGAAAAGCAGCGCGTGGGCATTGCGCGCACTTTGCTGAAAAACCCGCCGATCTTGGTGCTGGACGAGGCGACCTCGGCGCTGGATACCCAGACAGAGCGTGACATTCAGGACAGTTTGCAACTGATGGGGCAGGGCCGTTCGGTGATCACCATCGCCCACCGTCTGTCGACCATCGCGGATTCCGACCGGATTTTGGTGCTGGAAGAGGGTCTGGTGCGCGAAGAGGGCACGCATGAGGAATTGTTGGCCTTGGGGGGCCGCTACTCTGCCATGTGGGAACGCCAATCCGCCGAAGAGATGCAGGCCCAAGCCGAGGCCAAAGCGGCACGGGTCGCCGCCCAATAGGGCAGGGCTTGTCCCCCTTGGCCCGAACCGTGTAAGACTTAAGAAAAGCAGGAGCCCGCATGAGCACCCCAGACAGTTTCGTTGATGAAGTCACCGACGCCGTTCGCAGCGACCGGCTTTATGCCGCCTTTCGCAAATATGGCTGGATCGGGATTGTGGTGGTGCTGCTGGTGGTCGGTGGTGCCGGCTATAGCGAATGGCAAAAGGCCCAGACATCGGCGCGGGCGGAACGCTTTGGCGATGCCTTGATGGCCGCTGTCGAACAGACCGATCCGTCCGCGCGCGCTGCGGCTTTGGCGGCTGTGCCGGCTGACGGCGATCAGACAGCCCTTTTGGCGCTGCTCAAAGCAGCCAATCCGGCGCATGACAAGGCCGCAGCCTTGGCGGCTTTGGATGCTTTGGTGGCAGATACCACCCGCCCGCAGATTTACCGCGATCTGGCGCTGATCAAGCGTGTGGCGGTTGCGGGCAAAGACCAGCCTTTGGCAGATCGGCGTGCGGATTTGGCCGCTGTCGATGTTGCCGGTCGCCCGATGCGGGTTTTGGCCGAAGAACAGCTGGCCTATCTGCTGCTGGAAGAGGGCAAAAAGGATGACGCACTGGCCGCCCTGATCGCGCTGGTGCAAGATCAAGAGGCGCCTGCGGGCCTGCGCCAACGGCTTGGCATGGCAATTACGGCATTGGGCGGCACTGTGCCCGAAGCGAAACCTGCGGCACCTGCTGCCGCTCCCTCTGAGGGTTGAGGCACTGATATGACACTCCCGCTGACAGCGAAGCAAAGCAAGGCAAGACTGGGCAAAGCGGCGCTGTTGGCGCTGATGACGAGTCTGGCGCTGGCGGCGTGCAACAAGGAGGTGATCTTGGACGGCGCGCGCTTTCCCGTGCGGGCCCCCTTGGCCGATTCGATCCCTGTTGACGGCCAACCCGCCCCCGTGCCGCCGCCGGATGGCGTGGCCAACCAATCTGTGCCGATCTCGCTGCCTGCCGCCGTGGCCAACGCCGATTGGCCGCAGCGCGGCGGGTCGGTGCGCCACAGCGGGCCGCACGGCGCGCTGAGTGCCGCGCCGCAGCTGGTGTGGAGCGTCGGCATCGGTGCGGGCAATTCCAAAAAGAACCGCATCGACGCTGCCCCTGTGGTTTTGGGCGGTGCAGTTTTTGTGATGGACGCTTTGTCGGGGGTGACGGCGGTTTCGGTGCAAGGGGCCAAGCTGTGGTATGCCGATCTGACGGCACGCTTTGACAATGGCGGCGGTGTGTCGGGCGGCGGGTTGGCCGCCGAGGGCGGGCGGGTTTACGCCACGACCGGCTACGGCGAGACGATTGCGCTGAATGCCGCCGACGGCACCGTGATCTGGCGGCAACGGCTGGGGGCTATGCCCACGGGCGCGCCGGCTGTGGCTGGCAATCTGGTTTATGTCGTGGGGGCGGATGACACCGCTTGGGCGCTGAATGCCACCACGGGGCGCATTGTCTGGCAGGCGACGGGGGCCAGCAATGTCGAACCCTTCCGGTTCGAGGCGGGGGCATCGCCTGCGGTCGATGGCGGGATGGTGGTGTTTCCCTTCTCATCGGGCATTTTGCTGGGGGTCAAGGCTGACACGGGCGCATCGGTTTGGTCGGCGGCCGTGTCGGGCAAGCGACTGGGGCGGGCCTATGCCTCGTCCGGCGATATCACGGGCGATCCGGTTATGACGGGCGGCGTGATCTATGCGGGCACCGAGGCGGGCCAGACGGGGGCATTTGCGCAAGCCACGGGTGAGACGATCTGGACAGCGGGCGAGGGGGCCTTGAACCCGCCGCTTGTGGTCGGCGGGTCGGTCTTTGTGGCCAATGACGAAGGCCGCCTTGTGCGCCTGAATGCGCGCGATGGCCAAACAATCTGGGCCGTCGATCTGCCCTATTTCACCAAGACCAAGCCCAAAAAGCGCATGCAGATCACCGCAAGCTTTGGCCCCGTTTTGGCGGGCGGGCATTTGGTCGTAGGATCGTCCGACGGGCAGCTGCGCTTCTTTAACCCCACCGATGGCAGCCTTGCGGGGCAAGTGAGTTTGCCCGGCGGTGCCGCCACCCCACCCGCCTTGGCGCAGGGGATGCTGTTTATCGTCAATGCCAAGGGCCAACTTCTGGCTTTCCGCTGACAGGCGTTGGGTGTAAGCGAACCGCTTGCGAACGCAAGGAGCGTCAATGAGCTTTACCCTCGCCATCGTGGGCCGCCCGAATGTGGGCAAGTCGACCCTGTTCAACCGCTTGGTTGGCCGCAAACTGGCCTTGGTCGATGACCAACCCGGTGTCACGCGCGATCTGCGCGAGGGGGATGCCAAATTGTTCGACCTGCGCTTTACCGTGATTGACACGGCGGGCTTGGAAGAAATCACCGACGACAGCCTGCAAGGCCGCATGCGCCGCCTGACCGAACGCGCTGTGGATATGGCTGATGTCAGCCTGTTTTTGATCGACGGGCGGGTGGGGGTAACGCCTTCGGATGAAACCTTTGCCGATATCTTGCGCAAAAAGGGCGCCAAGGTGATTTTGGGCGTCAACAAAGCCGAAGGCAAAGCGGGCGATGCGGGGGCTTTGGAAGGGTGGAGCCTTGGTTTGGGCGAACCGATCCGCCTGTCTGCCGAACACGGCGAAGGGATCGACGATCTTTACAACGCGCTCAAACCCTATGAAGAGCTGTTCGCCGCCCGCGCCGAAGCCGATGCGCCTGTGGTGGATGTCGATATCTCTGAGGAAGAGGCAGAGCTTGAGGCTGACGATGTGTCTTGGCGGCCATCGGTGGATAAACCGCTGCAAATCGCCGTGATCGGTCGCCCCAATGCGGGCAAATCCACCCTGATCAACACGATTCTGGGCTATGACCGTTTGCTGACGGGGCCAGAGGCGGGCATCACCCGCGATGCGATTTCTGTCAAAACCGAATGGCGCGGCACGCCCACGCGGATTTTTGACACGGCGGGAATGCGCAAAAAGGGCAAGGTGGTTGAAAAGCTTGAAAAGCTTTCGGTCGCCGATGGCCTGCGCGCGGTGCGCTTTGCCGAAGTGGTCGTGGTCCTGCTGGACGTGGAAATTCCCTTTGAAACCCAAGACTTGCGGATCTGCGATTTTGCCGAAACCGAAGGGCGCGCCGTGGTTGTGGCGATCAACAAATGGGATCTGGAAGACGAAAAGCAAGAAAAGCTGGCCGAGCTGAAAGAGATGTTCGAACGCCTGCTTCCGCAGTTGCGCGGGGCACCCTTGGTGACCATCTCGGGCAAGACGGGCCGCGGGATGGATCGGTTGCACGAAGCGATCCTGAAAGCGCATGAGGTGTGGAACCGCCGTGTGCCGACCGCCCGATTGAACACATGGCTGGGCGCTATGACCGAAGCGCACCCGCCCCCCGCGCCGGGCGGCAAGCGGATCAGGATGCGGTATATGACGCAGGTGAAAACCCGCCCACCGGGCTTTATCGTCATGTGCTCGCACCCCGAGGATATGCCCGACAGCTACCGCCGCTATCTGGTGAACGGTCTGCGCGAGCATTTCGATATGCCCGGCACGCCGATTCGTGTCACGCTGCGCTCGCAGGGCGATAAGAACCCGTTCAAGAACCCCAAGTTCAACACGCCCTCGCGCCTGCGCAAGCATTTGGACGGGCCGAAAAAGCCCTAAGCTGGGTTACAGGCCGATCATGCGGCGAATGTCGGCGGGGGTTGCGCCTTCAGCACGGTACTTGGCCAAGGCGCGGGCATCGTCGCGCTTGGCAAGGCGCTTGCCCTGATCGTCGCGGATCAGGGCGTGGTGGTGGTATATGGGCGTGGGCAGGGCCAGCAGGTGCTGGAGGGCGACCTGCAACGGGGTTGCGTCCAACAGGTCTTGGCCGCGTGTGACCTCGGTGATGCCTTGGGCCGCGTCATCCACCACCACGGCCAGATGATAGGCCACGCCAATATCGCGCCGCGACAGAATCACATCGCCGCTGGATTGGATCAGTTGGGCGGGGTTGATTTTGTAGCGTGCCGGATGCGTGCCGGTTTCGGTGAAACTTAAGTCCGGCAGCAGCTTGGCCGCCTTGGCCATGTTCAACCGCACAGCGCCGCTGTCGTGGTGCGCGTCACGGCAGGTGCCCGGATAAATCGGGCCATCGACCCCCTCTTGCGGGGCCGACAGCGCAGCGCGGATATCGGCGCGCGTACAGGTGCAACAATAGGTCAAACCCTGCGCCGATAGCTGGTCTAGCGCTGCATCATAGGCCGCTTGGCGCTGCGATTGGCGCATCACGGGCAAGTCCCATGTCAGGCCCAGCCAGTGCAGATCGTCAAATATCTGCGCCGCGTAGGCGGGCTTGCAGCGGGTGCGGTCGATGTCTTCGATCCGCACCAAAAACCGATCCCCGCGCTCAGCGGCGATCAGGGCTGCATAGGCATGGCCCAGATGCAACGGGCCAGTGGGCGAGGGGGCAAAGCGGGTTAGCCGAGCCATTGGGTGAAAGAGTCTTTGGCACGGTCTGTATAGGCTTTGTAGCGGTCTTTGCGCCCTTTGCGGCCCCCGCGTGCGTCGATTGGGGGGAACAGGCCGAAGTTCACGTTCATCGGCTGAAACGTCTTGGCTTCAGCCCCGCCGGTGATATGGGTGATCAAGGCCCCCATGGCGGTGTCGGGCGGCGGCGCTGGCAAAATTTTGCCCTGCATTTCCGCCGCAGCCATCCGCCCTGCCACCAGCCCCATCGCCGCACTTTCCACATAGCCTTCGACACCGGTGATCTGGCCCGCAAAGCGGATATTGGGGCGCGATTTCAGGCGCATCTGGTCATCGAGCAGCGTGGGAGAGTTGATGAACGTGTTGCGATGAATGCCGCCGAGCCTTGCAAAGCTGGCATTTTCAAGGCCGGGAATCATTTTGAAAACAGCCAGTTGCGCGCCGTATTTCATCTTGGTTTGAAAGCCCACGATGTTGTACAGCGTGCCCAGCTTGTTATCGCGGCGCAGTTGCACCACGGCATAGGGCTTTTGCGGATTGTGCGGATTGGTCAGGCCCACCGGCTTCATCGGGCCAAAGCGCAGCGTCTGGGGGCCACGTTCGGCCATCACCTCGATCGGCAGGCAGCCGTCGAAATAGCTGGCGGCTTCCTCGGGGCGAAATTCGGTCTTTTCGGCGGCCAGCAGGGCTTCGATAAAGGCGTCGTACTGCGCCTTGTCCATCGGGCAGTTCATATAGGCGGTTTGCTCTTCGAGCGTCTCGCCCTTGTCATAGCGCGACTGCATCCAAGCGACCGACATATCGACCGATTCGGCATAGACGATCGGGGCAATGGCGTCAAAAAAGGCCAAAGCCTCGGCGTTGGTATGGGCGCGGATGGAATGGGCCAGCGCGGTTGAGGTCAGCGGCCCTGTGGCGATGATCCACTGGCCATCGGTGGGCAGCTCGGTGATCTCTTCATAGGACACCGACACCAAGGGATGGGTTTTCAGCTTGGCCGTGACAAAGGCGGCAAAAGGGTCACGGTCCACCGCCAAGGCGCCCCCTGCGGGCAACCGGTGCGCTTCTGCCGCCTGCAAGATCAACCCATTGGCCGCGCGCATTTCCCAATGCAGCAGGCCCACGGCGTTCTGCTCGCTGTCGTCGGAACGAAAGGAATTCGAGCAGACCATTTCGGCAAAATCGCCCGAGCGGTGGGCAAAGGTGCCCTTGGCGGGGCGCATTTCGTGGAGAATGACGGGCACGCCCGCTTGGGCCGCCTGCCAAGCGGCCTCTGATCCGGCCATGCCGCCGCCGATGATGTGTAAAGGTTCCATGCGGGGGGATTTAGGGGGTTTTGCGGGGGAAAGAAAGAGTGGGGGTTTCACACCCCCACACCCCTGTGGGATATTTGGGCAAGTATGAAAGCGGTAAGGGCGGCGCGTTCGGTCGCGACATAGTCGGCGGGGTCTTGGGATTGGTAGCGGCCTAAACTGGTGGCTTTGTCGAAAAACCCTTGCGCGGGCAGGTCTTTGGCCAGACGGCCTGACAGCACCACCGCGCGGAAGGGGTGGTTTTGGGCCGCGTCGTCTTCCATCGTCGCTTCCAGCGCGGCTGTCAGGCGGGCGATGGTGGCAGGGCCGGTGAGGCCCAGATCGCGGGCGAGTTGGCCGTAGGTGATGGTTTTGCCCCCTGCGGCCAGTTCGGCCAGCCGCAGGGAGAGGGCATCGTTCATTCCTCGGACTGTTCGGCCACGCGGGCGACCGAGACGACCTCTTCCGCGCCGCCGGTGTTAAGCACTTTGACCCCGCCGGCGCTGCGCGAGCGGAAGCTGATCTGGTCAACCGGCACGCGGATCGACTGGCCGGTGGAGGTGGCAAGCATGATCTGATCCGACAGATCAACCTTGAACGAGGCCACCAGCGGCCCGCCGCGCATGGCGGAATCCATCGCTTTCACACCCATCCCACCCCGCCCGCGCACCGGATAATCATGCGAGGACGACAGCTTGCCCGTGCCCGAAGTGGTGATCGTCAAGATCAAATCCTCAGCCGCTGACATTTGCGCGTAGCGTTCGGGCGACAATTGGCCCGCTTCGACGGCTTCACCGTCGTCATCGGCTTCGGCCTCTTCGGTCACGCCTGCCATCAGGCGGCGCTGCTTAAGATAAGCTTCGCGTTCGGCGGGATCAGCCTCGAAGTGGCGGATGATCGACATCGAGACGACCTTATCCCCCTCGGCCAGCCGAATGCCGCGCACGCCGGTTGATCCGCGCGATTTGAAGACACGGATATCGGTTGTGGCAAAGCGGATGGCGCGGCCAAGGGCTGTGACAAGCATCACATCATCTTGATCGTCGCAGATGGCGGCGTTCACCAGCGTCACCCCTTCGGGCAGTTTCATCGCGATCTTGCCGTTGCGCTGCACATTGGTGAAATCGGACAGGTCGTTTTGGCGCACATCGCCGTCAGAGGTGGCGAAGATGATTTGCAGATTGTCCCAGTCCAGTTCCGGCACATCGACCGGCATCAGGGCCGCGATGGACACGCCGGTTTCAATCGGCAGGATGTTGACGATGGCCTTGCCCTTGGCCGTGCGGCCCGCCTGCGGCAGGCGCCATGTTTTCAGTTTGTAAACAATGCCGTCAGTTGTGAAGAACAACAGCGGCGTGTGGGTGTTGGCGACAAACAGGGTGGTGACCACATCGTCGTCTTTGGTCTGCATCGAGGCAAGGCCCTTGCCGCCGCGATTTTGCGCGCGGAACTCTGCCAAAGGCGTGCGCTTGATATAGCCGCCCGAGGTGATGGTGACGACCATATCCTCACGCTCGATCAGGTCTTCGTCTTCCATATCGCCGGACCAGTCGACAATCTCGGTGCGGCGGGGCACGGCGAAGAGGGCTTTGATTTCACGCAGCTCGTCGGAGATGATCGTCATGATCCGCTCGCGCGAGCCCAAGATTTCAAGGTAATCCTTGATCTTGGCGGCCAGTTCTTCCAGCTCGTCGGTCACTTCTTTCACGCCCAAAGCGGTTAGGCGTTGCAGGCGCAATTCCAAAATGGCGCGGGCTTGGGCTTCGGACAGGTTATAGGTGCCATCGTCGTTCATCGTATGGCTGGGGTCATCAATCAGGCGGATATAGGCTGCGATATCCGCCGCAGGCCAGCGCCGCGTCATCAGCTTTTCGCGCGCTTCGGCGGCGTCAGCCGAGGCGCGGATGGTGCGCACGATTTCATCGACATTGGAAACAGCCACGGCCAAACCGCACAGGATATGGCTGCGCTCGCGTGCCTTGCGCAGCTCGAACGCGGTGCGGCGGGCGACGACTTCTTCCCGGAAGGTGATGAAGTGGCTGAGGAAATCGCGCAGCATCAGGGTTTCGGGGCGACCGCCGTTCAATGCCAGCATGTTGCAGGCGAAAGAGGTTTGCATCGGCGTGAAGCGGAACAGTTGGTTCAACACCACATCCGCCGTCGCATCGCGTTTCAGTTCGATCACCACGCGCACGCCGATCCGGTCGGATTCGTCGGCAACGTTGGAAATGCCTTCGATCTTCTTATCGCGCACCATTTCGGCGATGATCTCGATCATGCGCGATTTGTTGACCTGATAGGGGATTTCGTCGATCACAATGGCAAAGCGGTCTTTGCGGATTTCCTCGATATGGGTTTTGGACCGGATGATGACCGACCCGCGCCCTTCAAGGTAGGCTTTGCGCGCACCGGACCGGCCCAAGATCAGCGCGCCTGTGGGGAAATCAGGCGCGGGGATGATCTCCATCAGGCGTTCGGAAGACAGATCAGGGTCGTCGATCAGGGCCAAGGCGCCGTCGATCACTTCGCCCAAGTTATGCGGTGGAATGCGGGTGGCCATGCCCACGGCAATGCCTTCGGCCCCGTTGACCAGCATATTGGGAAAGCGGGCGGGCAGGACGGTGGGTTCTTTGTCCTTGCCGTCGTAATTGTCTTGGAAATCAACGGTGTCTTTGTCGATATCGGCCAGAAGAAAGGCGGCGGGCTTGTCCATGCGCACTTCGGTGTAGCGCATGGCGGCGGCATTGTCGCCGTCCATCGAGCCAAAGTTGCCTTGGCCGTCCAAAAGCTTCAAGCTCATCGAAAAGGGCTGCGCCATACGCACCAGCGCGTCATAGATCGCGCTGTCGCCGTGGGGGTGGTATTTGCCCATCGTATCGCCCACCGGACGGGCCGATTTGCGGTAGGGTTTTTCGTGGGTGTTGGTGGTTTCGTGCATCGCAAACAGGATGCGGCGGTGCACGGGTTTCAGTCCGTCGCGCAGATCGGGGATGGCGCGGCTGACAATGACCGACATCGCATAGTCAAGATAGGCCGTGCGCATCTCGGACGAGATGTCGACTTGGGGGCCGTGGGCTATTGGCTTTGCAGAATCGTCATTGTTTTCAGGGGGTTCGGTGGTGTCGCTCACGTTGGGGCGCGCCTTTGATGTAAGGTCAATATTCTGTTATGCCGACTTTACCCCATACAGCATATGGGGTGCAAGGACTGCTGGGGTTTTGGCGGGTTTGCGCCCCTTATTCGACGCTTTCACCCGCATCTGGCGGGCTTTGAGCGCCGATGGACCCGTCTGCCAGATACTTTGACGCCTCTTTGCGCGCCCAAGTTTTCATATGGGGGCCATGTTCGGCCAGCCACAGGGCCGCCGTATCCGGCGCGTGTTTGGACAGATCGCGCAGCCACCACGCTATCGCTTTTTGAATAAACCAATCCTTGTCCGTGACATACAACGCGCACCAGCCCAGCACGCGGTCGCGGGCGGCAAGGTCGGCGGGTTTGGGGAAGTTTTGCTTGGTCCAGCCCAAACTCATGACCAAAGCCGCGCGGCGGGCCCACATGTTGGGGTGCGTGGTCCACGCTTCGACCTGATCCAAGCGGGTCGGGTCTGCCATCAGCCGCCGTGCACCTGCGGCACAGGCGTGATCGGCAATGGCCCAAGCATCAAAGCCCGCCACCCACGAGGCGATCAGCTGCCAAACGCCCGCATCTTCGGCAATACGCGCTTGGGTCAGCAGTTTGGCGGCGGCAACTTTGGCTTCGTGGATGTCGCTGTCCCACAGGCCGGCGGCCAAAGCCACGCGGTCGGGCAGGGTCAGATCGGCGCGCCATGCTGTGGCCAGATCGGTGATCTGGGGCACGCTGACGCCCAGATAGCGGCGTGCCACTTTGTGATAAGCGGCCGATTCCGCAGCCTTTTCGGCGTTGCCCAAGGCGTCTAGGGCGGCGAGTGCGTCTTGCAAAGTCATTCGACTGTCACCGATTTGGCCAGATTGCGGGGTTGGTCGACATCGGTGCCTTTGGCGATGGCGGTGTAATAGGCCAGCAATTGCGCGGGCACGGCGTACAGGATGGGCGCAAAAATCCCCGCCTCGGGCATTTTTAGGGTGCGCCAGACACCTTTGCCCGCGTCTTCCACCCCGCGCGCGTCGGAGATCAGCAGCACCTTGCCGTGGCGGGCCATGACCTCTTGCATGTTCGATACGGTTTTTTCAAACAACGCATCGCGCGGGGCCAGCACGATCACCGGCACTTTTTCGTCAATCAGCGCGATGGGGCCGTGTTTTAACTCGCCCGAGGCATAGCCCTCGGCGTGGATATAGCTGATTTCTTTCAGCTTTAACGCGCCTTCCAAGGCCAGCGGATACATTGCCCCGCGCCCAAGGAACAACACATCCTGCGCCTTGGCCAGATCGTCGGCAATCGCTGCAATCTCTCCCGATAGGCCCATGGCGTGGTTCATCAGACCGGGCAGGGCGGCCAGATCGGCCAGATGCTTGGCCAAAGTCGCCGCATCCACCCGCCCGCGGTCCACACCCGCTTTCAGCGCCAGCAAGGCCAGCGTGATCAATTGGCAGGTAAAGGCCTTGGTCGAGGCCACGCCCACCTCGACCCCTGCCATAATTGGCAGGGCCAAGTCCGCCTCGCGCGCGATGGAAGATGTGGGCACGTTCACCACGGCGACGATCTTGGCGACCTTGTCTTTGGCATAGCGCAGGGCGGCCAAAGTGTCGGCCGTTTCGCCCGATTGGCTGACAAACAGCGCCCAAGATTGGCCCGACAGCGGCGGTTCGCGGTAGCGGAATTCGGACGCGATATCGACATCGACGGGCAGGCCCGCCACCTGTTCAAACCAGTATTTCGCCACCTGACCCGCAAAAGACGCCGTCCCGCAGGCCACCAAGGTCAGCCGGTCAACCCCTTGGAAATTCACCGAATCCGGCAGGTTCAGCGCGCCGTCTTGGATGTAATGGCCCAGCGCATTGGCGATCACCAAGGGCTGCTCGGCGATCTCTTTGGCCATGAAATGCTTGTAACCCGCCTTTTCGATGCGGGTGGCGTCGATCTGGATGCGGGTTTCGGCGCGGGTCACCAAACGGTTGGCCGCGTCATAGATCGTCGCCCCGTGGCGGGTCAGAACGGCGCAGTCGCCCTCTTCCAGATAGGTGATGCGGTCGGTCATGGGGGCTAGGGCGATGGCGTCAGAGCCAATGAACATCTCGCCGTCGCCATGCCCAATCGCCAAGGGCGATCCTTTGCGCGCGGCAATCATAAGATCATCTTCGCCGGCAAACAAAAACGCCAAGGCAAAGGCCCCGTGCAGCCGGTTGAGGGTGGATTTGACGGCCTCGAAGGCGGAATGGCCCTGATCCATGTAAAAGTGCGTCAGGTGGGCGACGGTTTCGGTATCGGTTTCAGACTCAAAGGCCAGACCCTGCGCCGTCAACTCGGCCCGCAAGTCGCGGAAGTTTTCGATAATACCGTTGTGCACCACCGCCACAGGCCCCGAGGCATGAGGATGCGCGTTTTGCGTGGTGGCGGCACCGTGCGTGGCCCAACGGGTGTGCCCGATGCCCGATTTGCCTGCCAGCGGGTTATGAACCAGCAGGTCTGACAGGTTCACCAGCTTGCCCACCGCCCGCCTGCGGTCGAGAACACCGTGGTTGACGGTGGCGATGCCTGCGGAATCATAGCCGCGATATTCCAGCCGCTTTAACGCTTCAACCAGCAAAGGGGCCGCTTCGTGGCGGCCCAGAACGCCTACAATCCCGCACATTATGCTTTGCCTTTCGCGGCTTTGATGGCTTTAAGCCGATCGAACAAGCGCACGGCAAGGCCTGCCTTGTTCACTTGCGGGGCGCGGCCTAAGGCCAGCGCGCCTGCGGGGATGTCTTGGGTGATGACAGATCCTGACCCCGTCATAGCCCCATCGCCGACACTGACAGGAGCGACCAGCATGGTGTCAGAGCCGATGAAAGCGTTCTTGCCGATCTCGGTGTGGTGTTTCATGACACCGTCGTAGTTGCACGTCACGGTGCCTGCGCCGATGTTGGTGAACTCGCCCACATGGGCATCGCCCAGATAGGTGAGGTGGCCAACCTTAACGCCTTCGTCCAGAACAGAGTTCTTGATTTCTACAAAGTTGCCAACATGCACATCTTCGGCCAGTTCTGCCCCCGGTCGCAGGCGGGCAAAGGGGCCAACGCTGGCCCCGCGGGAGATGTGGCAGCCTTCCAGATGGCAAAAACCTTTCACCTCTGCCCCTGATTCCACGGTAACGGCGGGGCCGAAGATCACATGGGGGCCGATGGTCGCATCGCGGCCCACCCATGTGTCCAGCGCGAAATACACCGTGTCGGGGGCGGTCAGCGTTACACCGTTTTCCAAAGCGTCAAAGCGGGCGCGGGTTTGAAAGGCGGCTTCGGCGGCAGCCAACTGGTGGCGGGTGTTGATGCCCATCGTCTCGGCCTCGGGGCAGGTCACGTAGCCCACCGACAGGCCTTGGGCGCGGGCAAGGGCTATGATGTCGGTCAGGTAGTATTCGCCCGCCGCATTGGCATTGCCCACTTTGGCGACCAGATCAAACAGGGTGCGGCTTTGCGCACAGACCACGCCGGAATTGCACAGGGTGATGGCGCGCTCAGCGTCGGTTGCGTCTTTGTATTCGACAATCTGCGCCAATTTGTCGCCCTGCACGATCAAGCGGCCATAGCGGCCCGGATCGGCCGCTTCAAAGCCCAGCACGACCACGGCATGGCTGGCGCGGGCTTCGATCATGGCGGTCAGGGTTTCGGGGCGCACAAAGGGGGTGTCGCCGTACAGCACAATCGCCTCACCCTCGGCCTTGTCCAAAAGGGGGGCCGCTTGGGCCACGGCATGGGCGGTGCCCAGTTGGGGGTCTTGCACGACGGTCTCGTAAGCCTCGTCAAAGGTGCGGGTTGCTTTGGCCACGGCT
>CANFSY010000010.1 GCA_947449875.1 Paracoccaceae bacterium | reverse complement strand
GGCCAAAAGGCGCTGGCCCGCGCCTGCGATCATATCGAAAATGCCCTGACCCGCTGCCACGGGGGCAAGGCGCGAATTGAGGATTGAGAGATGTCGGCTGATAAAACTGCAACGTTAAACGTGAATGGCAAGTCCTATGATCTGCCGATGATGTCGCCGGTTATGGGGCCGGATGTGGTGGATATTCGCAAGCTTTATGACGAAGCGGATGTGTTCACATATGACCCGGGCTTCACCTCGACCGCGGCGTGCAAAAGTGCCATCACCTTTATCGACGGCGACAAGGGCGAACTGCTGTACCGTGGCTATCCGATCGAGCAATTGGCCGCTGAAAGCACCCATCTCGAGGTTTGCTATCTGCTGCTGTACGGCGATCTGCCGACCAAAGCGCAGATGGAAGATTTCACCACCCGCATCACGCGCCACACCATGGTGCATGAACAAATGCACTACTTCTTCCGCGGCTTTCGCCGGGATAGCCACCCGATGGCAACGATGGTGGGCGTGGTGGGGGCCATGTCGGCCTTTTACCATGACAGCCTTGATATCAACGACCCGTGGCAGCGCGAAGTGGCGGCCATGCGCATGATCGCCAAGCTGCCGACGATTGCGGCGATGGCCTATAAATACTCGGTCGGCCAGCCCTTTGTTTACCCCAAGAACAGCCTGTCTTATGCGGCCAATTTCTTGCACATGTGCTTTGCGGTGCCGACCGAAGATTACGTGGTCAACCCTGTGCTGGAAAAAGCCATGGACCGGATCATGATGCTGCATGCCGATCACGAGCAAAACGCCTCGACCTCGACCGTGCGGTTGGCGGGGTCTTCGGGGGCCAATCCGTTTGCCTGCATTGCCGCAGGCATCGCTTGCCTGTGGGGGCCGGCGCACGGCGGGGCGAACCAAGCCTGTCTGGAAATGCTGCGCGAAATTGGCACGGTGGACCGGATTCCGGAATATATCGCCAAGGCCAAAGACAAGACCTCTGGCTTCCGGCTGATGGGCTTTGGCCACCGCGTTTACAAGAACTTTGACCCCCGCGCGACGGTGATGAAAGAATCCGCCGACGAAGTGCTGGACCTGCTGGGCATTCACAACAACCCCACCTTGCAAGTCGCCAAAGAGCTGGAACGGATCGCCTTGTCGGATGATTACTTCATCTCGAAAAAGCTCTATCCCAACGTCGACTTCTATTCCGGCATCATTTTGGATGCGATGGGCTTTCCCACCTCGATGTTCACACCGATTTTTGCGATCTCGCGCACCGTGGGCTGGATCAGCCAGTGGAAAGAGATGATCGGCGAAAACGGCAAGATCGGGCGCCCGCGTCAGCTGTATGTCGGGCCGCAAAAGCGCGATTATGTCGGTGTCGTGGGGCGCTAAGGGCGTCGTTTACCGCTTTGGCATTGTCAAACAGGCCGGATCCTTGCTAGGATCCGGCATCTTTTTTGGGCGTTCATGACGCCAAGTGAATTTTTTGAAGATGAGGGGTGCGATGCGGCGATTAAGCCTGCACATTGGCGCGCATAAGACCGGAACCACGAGCTTGCAGGTCAGCTTGCAGCAAAATGAGGCGCTGTTGCGCGCGCGGGGGCTAAGTTACGCCACTGTCGCCTCTGCCCCCCATGTGCACCGGCATCTGGGCTACCTGAACCCGGAACAAATCTTCCCCCAAGGGTTTTGCCTGCACGATCCAGAGGGCTTTGCTGCATTTCTGGCACAGCAGCCCACGGACCATGTCTGCGCCAGTTCTGAAAACTTCTCGTTTATCTTTGACCAACAGGTTCTATCGGATTTGGCCTTGGCCCTTGGCCGCGTCTTCGGGCAGATCGACATTTTGGTCTATCTGCGCCGCCAAGACCGCCATGCCGTGTCGCACCATCAAGAAGGCGCAAAGCCCAATCGGCGGCCAGAAGCCGCGCTTTGGGGCCATGGGTTAAACGCCCTGCCCGACCCATCGCCGATGCAGCGGTTGTATTTAGATTATGACGCCCGCCTGCGGCTGTGGGAAAACGCCTTTGGCCAACAGGCGCTGCGTGTGCGGATCTTTGACCGCGCTTTGCTGGTGAACGGCGATATTGTGGCAGATGCCCTCAATTTGATCGGCATTGATCATCGCGGATTGACCAAGGTCGCCGATCGCAACCTGTCCTTGGGCCATTTGCAAGCCGTCATCGGGCATCTGGCCAATGACGCCGTGGCCGAACCCGCCATCACCGCGCGGCTGTTAGAGGCCTTTCCGTGGCATGCCACCAAGATGCTGCCGACCCAAGCCGCCGCGCGGGCGTTTCTGGCCCCCTATGTCGAAAGCAACCGCCGCTTGAACGCGCGGTTGCAGATATCTGCCAACCCCGACCTGTTTGGCGATGATTTCACCGATTACCCCCCTCAAAGCAGCGAAACGCTGGCGCAAGACGATTGGGCCAATGCCCTGCGCGTGGTGATTGCCACCTTGGCAAAGGGGGGCAGCGCGATGGGAGACTTGACGGCCGATGATTTGCGCGATGCGAGTGTGGCGCTGGAAAAAACCCAGCCCGAAGCCGCCCTGCGCTTGATCCGCGCTGCGCAGGAATTGCGCCCCAATGGTGGGCTGATCTACAAAATCAAGACCGAGCTAGAGGCGCGGCTGCGCGGCACCGCCCCGCCTTACCCTTGACGCAAACCGCCGTCCAACGTGGCCAAGACCCCGTAGGTTTCGGGCCGCCGATCGCGAAAAATCCCCCACGAGGCGCGCAGGTCGGCGATTTGGTTCAGATCGACGCGGGCGGTGATCACCTCGGCCCTCTCGCGGCTGGCTTTGGCCAGAATTTGGCCCGCATGGTCGCAGATAAAGCTTGATCCGTAAAAGGTCAGATCGCGCCCGCCGGGGGCCACTTCGTGGCCGATGCGGTTTGACGCCATGACGGGCAGGATATTGGCGGCGGCGTGGCCTTTCATACAAGCCTCCCAATGGGGTTGGCTGTTGTACTCGGGCGCGGGGGGTTCTGATCCGATGGCTGTGGGATAGAGCAGCACCTCGGCCCCCATCAGCGCCATAGCGCGGGCGCATTCGGGGAACCACTGGTCCCAGCATATGCCCAAACCGATGCGGCCCACGGCCGTATCCCACACGCGGTAGCCAGTATCGCCGGGGCTGAAATAGAACTTTTCTTCATAGCCAACACCTTGCGGGATATGGCTTTTGCGGTAGTTGCCCAAGATGCGGCCATCGGCATCAATCATGGCGCAAGAATTGAAAAAGGCAGGCCCCGCCTTTTCGAAATAGGGGCAGGGCAGCACCACGCCCAATTCGCGCGCCAGATCGGCAAAGCGGGCGATCAGCGGGTTGCCCGCAAAAGGCTGTGCCATGGACAGGTATTTGGGGTGTTGTTCGATGCAGAAATAGGGGCTGGCGAACAGCTCTTGGATCAGGATCAGGGTTGCCCCTTGGGCGGCGGCTTGGCGCACCAAAGCCTCGGCCTGATCAAGATTGGCGGGCAAGTCCCATGTGCAGGCGAATTGAGTGGCGGCAAGGGTAAGGTGGTGCATGGGATATCCTTTCGGTCGGGCTTGGGCCGTTATGGCGCGGGCATGGGCGAAAGGAAAGGCGGCCAAAAGAAAACCCCCGACAGGATCGCACCTGACGGGGGTTTGCGTTAGGCTTTAACGATTACAGCTTCAGCGACAGAACCGTGACCACACCCAATTCGCCAAAGCCGTTGAAGCGGCTGTTGGTGACGGTGGAATAGGCCCCCATGCCTTGGAAGACGACAAAATCGCCCTCTTGCACGTCAGAGGCCAAGGGCACCTCGCCTGGCAAACGGTCAACCGAATCGCAGGTCGGGCCAAAGACGACACGGCCTTGCACGTCACCCATGCGGCGGTGGCCGTTGGGATCAATGACTTCGACGCGGTTGATGATGCCGATCTGGCTGAATTCGAACATCGACCCATAGATGCCGTCGTTCATGAACACATGCTCATCGTCGCGCACCGATTTGACCCGTGCTGCCACAGCAAAGGCATCGCCGCACAGACCGCGCCCGGGCTCGCAAACCAAAGCCGGACGGTTGGCCCCAAAGCTTTCGCCTGTCACGCGGTCGATCGTTTCAAAGATCGACTGCACGTCCACGCTGACACCGTCGACACGGTTGTTGGGGAACCCACCGCCCACGTTCAGGCGGGCAATCTTCACGCCCGCGTTGCGCGCAATCACGGCCGCTTCGCGGATATAGGATGCCCACGCTTCCGGATCGGTGCACTGCGTGCCCGGATGGAAGGTGATCGAGGGCACAAAACCCGCATCCGCCACGGTCTTCAGCAGCTCTGCCGCCAGTTCTGCCGTGGCGCCAAACTTGGCGCCAAAGTTATAGGCAGCGCCCGACACCGGCAGCTTGAAGCGCACGGAAATCTCGCAGCCTTCTGCGGGCACCATCTCGATCAACTTGGCCAATTCGCTGCGGCTGTCGACCGACCAAGAGATCACCTTACGCTCGACCGCAAAGGCAATCTCGGCGCGCGAGCGCACGGGGTTGTGGTAATGGATCGCTGCATCCGGATCCAAGCGGCGGATCAGGTCAATCTCAAACGGCGAGGCGCAGTCAAACCCCTTCACACCGGCTGCAATCAGGTTTTCAACCACTTCTTCCGAAGGGTTGGACTTGACCGCATAGGTCACAAGGCCCGGAAATCCTTGCAGAAACCGACGCGCGGTCGCCTGCACGGTTTGGGGCGCAAAAAACAGCACGGGGTTTTCCGGCTGCTGATTGCGCAGGTATTCGGTCGGATTGGTCCAGATCGTTTTGGACAGTCCCATCGGCGTATTCCTTTCTGCCAACAAGATGCTTGTCCCTTCCCGTTGCCATAAAAATGGACAGGCAGGCTCGGCACAAGCTCGGTTTTTCCAACCAGGCCAGGTGCGTATGAGCCGCCCTTTTCCTGCAACGTAGGATGCTGCATATGCGTGACAACTTCACCGAACAAAACTATATATTTGTCTGATTACTTCGTCATAATGACGAAAAAGGAAGGCATATTGTATGGACGACCTCGATCGCAATATCATCGGCCTGCTCAGTGCGGATGCCCGCATCTCTGTGGCGACTTTGGCCCGCCGTTTGAAGGTGGCGCGGTCCACCATTCAAGCCCGGCTAGAGCGGTTAGAGACGGGCGGCATCATCGCAGGCTATACGCTCAAGCTGGGCGAAGAGGCGCGGCAGGGGCGGTTGCGCGCCTCTGTCTTGCTGACCATCGAACCGCGCAGTCAGGCGGCGATCCTGTCACGCCTGAAGGCCATTGCCGAGGTGGAGCGGGTCTTTACCACCTCTGGCCGGTTCGATTTGCTGCTGCAACTGGCAGCACCGAACACGGCCGCACTGGATGATGTGCTTGATCAGATCGGCGCGATGACGGGGGTGAAATCGTCTGAAAGCCTGATTCATCTCAGCACGCGAATCGACCGTGCGGTTTGACGGCGCGCAACACCGCGCCCGCCCGCATCCGAAGCGGCGATGGGGGCGGGCAAAAGGGCATGTCGACCTGCGAGGACCTTGCGCGTTTCCACACCGCTTCGGCGCGCCGCTTAAGACCTGTTTGGCAAGACAATACTGACCCGCAGCCCACCCTCTGCGCGGTTTTCAAACCGAAGCTCTGATGCGTGGACTTGGGCGATCATCTGCGCAATCGACAGGCCCAAGCCCGCCCCGCCGCTGGCACTGTTGCGCGAACTGTCCAACCGTTCGAAGGGTTTGAGCAGGCGTTGAACCACCTGTGGCGCGATGCCCGGGCCTTGATCGTCAATCGTGATGCACAGGCCCTGCGACTGTTGCGTGATGCCAATACGGGCGCAGCGGCCATATTTCACCGCATTCTCGACCAAATTGCGGATCAGGCGCATAAAAAGATGCGGACGCAGGGTGGCATTTATGCGCGGGCCTGCCGTCAAACCCACGTCAGCGCCAAGATCTTCGAACTCTTCCACGATTGTGGTGATCAGCGCCGTCAGATCGGTGGGCACGGCCGCTTCTTTGGTGGCCCCGATTTTGGAAAGGTCTAAAATGCCGTTCACGATATGAGTCAAATGGTTGATCGCCGCGATCATCTGTTCGCGGCTGGCGGAGGGGTCAAGATTTTCGGCCCTGATGCGCAAAGCGGTCAGGGGCGTGCGCAGATCATGGCCAAGGGCCCCCAGCAGGGCGTCTTTATCTTGCAACATTTGTGTGATGCGGGCGTTCATATCGTTAAACGCCACCGTCACGGCACCGATCTCGGCAGGGCCAGAGGCGGGCACGGGCAACACGTCTTGGCCAAGCCCCATGCGCGTCGCAGCTTGCGACAGGCGGGAAAGGGGCATCACCAGCCAGCGGGTGAAGATCAAAAGACTGCCCAAGACCAAAGCGTAAAGCATCAAGGTGCCGAAGATCACCCGCCCGTTGATCGAGCGTTCTTCGATCAACGTTGTCACCCGACACCGCAGCCAATCGCCCTGTGCCGCAGCTCGTACGGCGATGAATGTTTCGACCGGCGTCATGGGCGGGGGCGGGGCGGCTTGCCCCTGGGGCGAGGGCGGCGGGACAGCGCGCTGCATCACAAAGCGCGTGCCCGCCTGCACGGCATAGACAGATACACCGTGGTCGCGCAGGGCTGAAGTTGCGCGCTCTTGCAAGGCGTCATCGCGTGTTAAGCCACTTAGGCTGTGTAAATCATAAGGCACGCTTTCAAGGCTTAACGACGCATCGTACGGCGGAACGTCTTTGGCGCCCCCCGTTGCGGGATCGGGTTGGCGCAACCTGTCGGTCAAGGCCTCAAAGCACACGCTTTCTGCCAAACTGCCCACCCGACCAATCTGGCTTAATTGGTCGCCGTTCAGCAAGACCAGCACATTGATCCCCTGGGCCGCAGTCAAGGCCAAGGCGATCGCGATGGCCATTTGCCCGAACATGCTGCGCGGGCGAAAGGGCTTGCGCCAAATCGGGGGGCGAGGGGTGTTCATGACAACTTGCGCACATCCGCCGTGAAAACATAGCCACCGCTGCGCACGGTTTTGATAAAGGCGGGCGCTGCAGGATCATCCTCGATCTTGCGACGCAGGCGCAGCACGCGGTTGTCGATGCTCCGGTCAAACAGATCGGCCTCTTTGGAATCGGCCAGATCAAGCAATTGATTGCGCGACAGGACATGGCGGGGATGCAGCACAAAAGCGATCAACAGGCGCAATTCGGCATCCCCCATGGGCACCGTGACTCCATCGGTCCGCGTCACACTCCGCTCGTCGATGTTCACAACCCACTTGTCAAACCCGTAAACCTGCCGCCCCTGCCCGCGCACCGCGCGCACCCCGGTCCGCCGCAGCACGGCGCGGATACGGGCCAGCAGTTCGCGCGGGGCAAAGGGCTTGCCCATGTAATCATCGGCCCCCATTTCCAGCCCGATGATGCGGTCAATATCATCGGTGCGCGCGGTGAGCAGGATGATGGGCACGTCCGACTGGCGGCGCAGATCGCGGCACAGCGACAGGCCGTCTTCCCCCGGCATCATGATATCAAGGATGATCAGATCGACCGGATGCAGCGTCAGCTGCAAGCGCGCCTCTTCGGCAGAGGCTGCGACAAGGGGCAACACCTCGTTGCGGGCCAGATATTCCACCAAAGGTTCGCGGATCGAAGCCTCGTCATCGACGATGAGAATGCAGGGTTTGTGGGTCATGCGCTTATCCTAGGCCAGCGGTGCGGATCAAATCAACCATGCCAAAGCGCGGGCCTTGGCCATAGTCGGGCTGCCAGCGGCGCGGAGCATGCAAAACACTGTCGGGGTCAAGCTCCATCAGCGCCACAAAGGTCTCGGCCACCAGACGCCCGCCGACTGGCCCCAGACGGCCCGGCATGGTGTTCTTGGCCAGATCACCGCCGCCGTGCGCGCGCGCCCGCCTGCACCACGTATACTGCGCTTCGGCCAGCACATAAAACCACAGCGGCGCTTGGCCACGGAAGCTGTCGCCATAGTCGACAATCGAGCGGTTGGTGGCCAGCCCGTCAACCGTGGCCTTGCCCACCCTCAAATCCTCATCCGCGAGGGGGTCAATCCCCATCGCGCGCGCCACATCCTGCCCCGAGGCAAGGCCACTGGCCTGCCCGCGCATCAGATTGCGCAGGGCCAGATTGGCAATTGCCCCGGGTTTGGGCTTGGCAAAGCCCTCGGCATTGGTGGCTGCGGGCGAGCCCGTTTGAGAGAAGTCGGGCAGAAAAGCCAAGGGGTTTACCAAGCTTGTGTCGATTTTGTACGACGGCTGAACCTTTAACGCGCCCAAGGCGATTTGGTCTGGCGTCATGGCGCGGCGCGTTTCGAAGAACAAACTCCAGTCGATGGCCCATTCTTCGGGAAAGGCGCGGTTGCCGTTCAGGCCCGCTTGATCCACAGCGGCAAAGATGAACTTGCGACCAGCCGCAGCAGGGTTGCGGCGCCGCTCTTCAGGCGTGCCGTGCATCTGCGCATTGAGACGGTAAACCGAACGGATGGCGGAATGGCCATAGCGGTAAGCGGCATCGGAAAACTCTAACGGCATCTCGCCGGGGCGCAGATCAGCCGTCAGGCTGCGATGGCTGCGCGCGCAGTGGGGCCCGCGCCCATCGGCCAAGCTGGGCAATAAGCGATGCACCACCTTATCCCCGCACAGACGGGGCAGAAAATCAGTCAAAAGCATCCATTGGTAATGCCATGTCACCCTCTGGCGCAGCTCTTCAAAGCTGGCCTTGGGGCGATCTTGGGCTAAGGCGTTGTGAAAGCCCGCAAACACCCCGTGCATCTGGCTGACCAGCACGTTTTCATCGTTGCGCTTGTCGCCAATGACCGCCACGCCATCAATGCGCGGATGGTCAAAACTGGCCGAGGGCCGCCCCCCTTGGGTCAACGCCCGCCCGCGCGCCAAGCTGCGGCCATCGGCGGCATACAAAAACGGCTGCAAGCCGGGCCCTGCGCCGTAAAGCGAGTCCAGATCAAAGCGCGACGTGCGGTGGTTCACCCCCGCCTGCCCCTTGTCGGCAAAGGCATCATCTGCCTTAAAGGTGATGTCGTGATCGACAAATTGGCCAAGATAGGTATAACCCGCCGGAATCCCGTAGTTTTCTTCGTCATCCGGTTGGGTTTCGGGCGTGGCCGACAAGATCACCTCGCCCTGCGCGTTGCGCAAAGGCGCAGCGTTCGTGTCGCTCAAGATCTCGGGTGCGGCACTCATCCCTGGCAGATCGGGGCCTGTGCCATTGGCCAGACGGATCAAGTCTGCCTCGGCAAACTGTGCAGCGGGCAGATGGGCAAACAGGCTGCGATAACCACCCGTTTGGGGAAACGGCGCGGCCTTTGCCACAGCGGCGTGCGGCAGATGGGTCAAAGCACAGGCCACAGGCAGGCTGGCCAGAGATTTTAGAAAGTGACGACGCTGCATGGATCAAACCTTTTGCTTGGTTTGGGCACAGTGCAAACAGCGTGTCGCGACAGAATGGCGATTTTGGGGCGAGCGTGTTGCATCGCATGGCGGTGTGTCGCAAAGTGTCGCAGGCAGAGGATTGAAAATGAATGCTTTTATGATCTGTCCTCAGACGCCACTGGCCGGATTGATCGCGCTTGCTTGTGACCCCACGTCTTGCAAACCCAAGTCTTGCAAACCCGATGCGAACAGGGCAAATCGGCGGTGACTTCCGGAAAAAAGCACCTTACGCATGACCGCCAACCTGCCACCTGCCATCGAACGCGCAGGGCCCTTTAGCCAAAGGCTATTGGACCATGACGGCCTTATGACGCCGGTGCTGCAGGCAGCCTTTGGCCCGCTGGCGGTGCGCCAAAGTCAGGTGATCGACAGCGTGGATCGGTTGCGGCGGCGATCTTCTATTCATCAAGCGGTCTCGGGTGCCAAGATTTTGGATGCCGTGCTGAATGTCTCGTTGCCCGCCTTGCCCGACGGGTTCTTAGAGCAGTTGCAACACTCTGATGTGTTGTTTGGGCAGCTTTTGAGCGATTTTGGCCTGACAGTGCGCACCACTAACCGCATCTTGTACCAATCGCTCACAGACAATCCCTGCCGACTGGGGCGCAGGGTGGCGATCTTGCGCAGGGACACCGATGCGCTGGTGTGTCAGGTTGATGAATTGCTGGTGAGCGAAGCGCAGCTTTTGGCCTTGCGGGTGGCGTCTTAAGCCCCTGCCCCGCGCGGCTTGCGCTTTGCGGCCCTTGCCCTTTGATGCTAAAGGGGTCGCGCATGCGCGGGCTGATAAAGGGACACAGTGATGAAAGACGTGACTATTGGCGGGCTGACCGTCTCGAACGACAAACCGCTTCTGGTCATCGCAGGCCCCTGCCAGTTGGAAAGCCTGACCCATGCGCAAATGATCGCAGGCCATATGGCCGAGGTCTGCGCCGCATCGGGAGCGCAATATGTCTTTAAGGCCAGCTATGACAAAGCCAACCGCACCAGCCTGAACGGGCGGCGCGGCTTGGGGATCGAGGCAGGTTTGCACGTGCTGGCCGCCGTGCGCGCCATGGGCATTCCCGTGCTGACCGATGTGCATGACATTGGCCAAGCCCAGGAAGCGGCCCGCGTGGTGGATGTTATCCAGATCCCCGCGTTCTTATGCCGCCAGACCGATCTTTTGCTGGCAGCGGGCGAGACGGGGGCGGTGGTGAATATCAAGAAGGGGCAGTTCTTGGCCCCGTGGGATATGGCCAATGTGGCGGCCAAGGTCGCCTCGACCGGCAATGACAAGATTATGCTCACCGAACGCGGCGCCAGCTTTGGCTACAACACGCTGGTGGCCGATATGCGCAGCCTGCCGATTCTGGCACGCACCGGCTACCCCGTGGTGATGGACGCCACCCATTCGGTGCAGCAACCCGGCGGTCAGGGCAATTCCTCGGGCGGGCAGCGCGAGTTTGCCCCCGTCATGGCGCGCTGTGCGGTGGCTTTGGGCATTGCAGGTGTCTTCATCGAAACCCATGAAGACCCCGACAATTCCCCGTCTGATGGGCCCAATATGATCGCGCTGAAAGACATGCAGGCGCTGGTGTCTAGCCTGATGGACTTTGACCGCTTGGCCAAAGCCAATCCGCTGCGCCCCTAAGCCACCTGCCCCGCAGCCCAGCCTGACGCCCAAGCCCACTGGAAATTATAGCCCCCAAGCCAGCCGGTGACATCGACCACCTCGCCCACGAAATACAAGCCCGGCACCGTCTTGGCCTGCATCGTGCGGGCATCCAGCGCATCGGTGTCAACACCGCCCAAAGTCACCTCGGCGGTGCGGTAGCCTTCTGAGCCTACAGGCGTCAGCGCCCAGTCTTGCAGATGGCGGGCGATGCGGTCAATCTCGGCCCCTGAGATGGTCGCCATCGGGCTTTCGTCATGGCCTAGTTGCCCCGCCAGAACCCGTGCCAAACGCTCTGGCACAAGGGCAGCAAGGGCTGTGCGCAGGCTTTGGCGGCCATTGGCGGCTTTGGCGGCGCGCAGGGCTGCCGCGACATCCAGATCAGGGCACAGCGCCAGCCGCAGCCCCTGCCCCTCGCGCCAATAGCTGGACACTTGCAAGATCGCAGGCCCCGACAGGCCCCGATGGGTGAACAAGGCGGCTTCCGCAAAGCCGGGCCCTACGGGCTTGCCCGCCGCATGGGCGCGGGCCTGCACGCCCAAAGACACGCCCGTCAAAGGCGCCATCCATGCCAGTTCTTGTTCGGCAAAGGTCAAAGGCACCAGCGCCGGACGGGTTTCCACCAAGGGCAGGCCAAAGGATTCGGCAACCTTATAGCCATAGCCCGTCGCTCCCATCTTCGGGATAGACTTGCCCCCCGTCGCCACAATGACCGACGCCGCCTGCACCGGACCGCGCTCGGTGTCGACCACAAAGCCTTTGGCCTCTTGGCGCACCTCGCCCAGCGTGCAGTTCAACCACAAGGCCACCTTGGCACGGCCCATATCGGCCAAAAGCATCGCGACGATCTCTTTGGCCGACCCGTCGCAAAACAACTGCCCCAGCGCCTTTTCATGCCACGCAATCCCCGCCGCATCGACACGCGCCACAAAATCAAGCGCGCTAAAGCGTTTCAGCGCCGACAGCGCAAAGCGCGGGTTTTTCGACAAGAACCGATCCACCCCTAGCCCGAGATTGGTGAAATTACACCGCCCCCCACCCGAGATCCGGATCTTTTCGCCCGCTTGGCGCGCATGGTCTATGACCAAAACCCGCCGCCCGCGCCGTCCGGCCTCGATCGCGGCCATCATGCCGGCTGCACCGGCCCCCAGTATCACAACATCAACATGTTCCATGCCCCCCCTTAGACGCCCAAGCCCGCGCAATCAATGTCAGAAGCTTTGTGACAAATTCCGCGAGAACCCCCTTGCAGCCCCCCAAACCCTTCGCTAAACACCGCCGCAGTTGGGGCGTCGCCAAGCGGTAAGGCATCGGTTTTTGGTACCGACATACCTAGGTTCGAATCCTAGCGCCCCAGCCAACTGCTTAAAGAGACAGCGAAACTCGCGGGGCGGCGGCCTTGGGCCAAGCCTTCAGCAAAGGGGCCAAAGCTATGATGCGCCACGTTTTGACGGCCCTGTGCCTTGTTGCTACCCTGTCGGGATGTGGTGGCAGTTCGGTGAACCTGCGGCTTTATCCGATTGACGGGCCGATCAAAAACAGCAACCCGTCCGAAATCATCGCGGTTAAAGTACGCAATCAAACCACAGCCTCAGCCGATATCAGCTTTGTTCTGCCGGGCGCAGGCAAAAAGAACCGCTGCAATGGCACGTGGACCTCTGTCGCCCCCCGCGTGACAGAAAAGGAACGCGGCCTGTCGCTGACGCTGCAAAGTACGGGCGGAAAGTTGAACAAATCGGTCACGGATGTGGGCGGAGTCAATTCAGGCGAGATCTATGCCGTATGCACCGACGGCGCGCGGGTGCAGGGGCATTTTATCACCGGATCTGGCACGGAAAGTGGCACGGGGACGGTGACGGATACGTTGGGGAACACGTATAAGCTGCTGTTCTAAGCGCAAACTGCCCCAAAGACTGCCCCAGTTGCGGGTGCGGTGGGTTACGAAAAACACCGTTGATTGGGGCCAGTGGAACGTTCTGTTAGAGCAGGGTGAAATCGACCCCGTTGGCATCAAACTCCCGCTCATCCTGCAGGTTCTCGCCACGGGATCCAAGTTCAAGATGGTCAGGGTTGATACAACATCGGTTATCACAACGATGCCGCACCACATCTTCATATCCCGCCACCATTTGATTCAGGATGCAGAAGATGAAGCGGTAGGCTGGCATCTGGCGGCCCTTGAACCGGACCTTTCTCGCCCCGATCGTCGGCGTCTCTATGCAACCTGTATCCGCTACCACCCCTTCATCGATCAGTGCGAAGGCCCGCGAACGAGCCTCCTCCAGATGGTGAGCGAATACATCTTCAAACCATTGCTGGCCCTCGTCTGCATAAGCAAATTCAATCATCGAATGATTTCCCAATCTTCCTTCATGTGGACAGCCAAGTTTTGCTCGAATCCGTCCGGCCCGAAGATCTTACCGTTCTGGACAGTATAGCCGAGTTGAACCCATAGCTGCCGTTTATGATCGACCGCCCCCCATTTCACCGCTTGCTTGATCCAACCTAGATCTGACATCAGGTGTTTGGTGCTGTTGATGTTTCCCTTCAACTCGCCCGTCACCAGCTTAACGACTTCACTTTCCGGCAGCGCATGTTGCCCACGTCCGGTCAGAAGTTCTTCGAGCTGGTCTAAGATCGTTGCACGACCGTTTCCAAACACCTGCCGCATAATCTCTGTGCCGTGGACATCCACATTGAGAGTCTTGGCCGAGAAATCGTCTGGCAGCACGCGTGCGACCAAAGCATTATAGAATCGCGCGACATTGCCATCATGAGCGGCCCAAACCTCCAACCGCTGCACCAAAGCCGCGAAGTCCGCCGCCCGAGGACCACGTGCATAGCCGTCATGATCCACATTAACGATGTAGTAGCGCCGATCTTCGGGTTCGATCCAGAACGGCATATGGTTGCTGGTTAGAACTAGGCAGACCCGTTGTTCGACCCGCTCGGTTTCTCGACCCTTTGCTTCGCCCGCTGTCATCCGCTCGGTGATATAAGTCTTAAGTGTGTTGGCATCCCCGCTACCGGGCCGAAGATTGACCTCTTCGCAGATCACTAACTTGCTCTTTAGCAACGTCATGTTGAACCGCCCGGTCAGCTTATCGACATTGTTCTGCGTGATGGAGTTTGCCTCACCAAACAGCCGTGCCAGCAACATGGCCACAGTGCTTTTCCCGGTTCCCATGCGTGTCGAGAAGAAGAAAGGTGCCCAGTTTGGTTTATCTGCTTCGTTCTGCAACGACCACGCCAACCAGTTCAAAAACATCTCACGTTCTGCTTCTCGCGTGAAGAACCAATCCAAGAACTCGCCAGCCACACCGCTGTCTGCCTTGACGACACCCAGCCGTCGATATGCTGGCTCGCTCCAGGCGTTCACCGTTGCGACACCCCGGTGCACGATGATCTTCCTTGCATCGCCTGGGAAGCAAACAACGCGGCCATTCCAAGGCAGGATAATCTCGTCGATGGCTGTATGACGGGTTTGGATGGTCCGTTTGAACACCGCGCCGACCAGTACATTGGTCAGAGGAATATTCGGAAACTCCTCCTGGAACCGGACGATTGATGTCTGTTCGATGTCGATGCGCGACCGTTTATGACCGAGGTCGTCTACATCAAAGAAGCTGTTATCAAGCTTCACGAACCAGCTTGCCATCGCGCGTGAGAGGGTGGTGAGATGTTCAGGATCATAGCCCTGCGCCGCCACCACATGCGGTTTAATATTTGTAACTGTCATAAGAAATTTTCCTCAAAATTGATCTGTGTGCCAGAGATCGCCGACCGCCCAGAAAAGCCCAGAAAACAGGTATCTTGGCGTTCGTTCTCTATTAGTGCACTGTGGTGGATTTGGGGGTTTTGCGACCCTCGTTGCACCGTCCAGATCGGCACCAAAATCCGGTATCCCGCATCACCCGCAAAGGGTCTTTGACACACCGGAAAATCGATGCTTTTGGTTTCTCCCTGACCCCCATGCTCTCTTGGAAAACGATAAAAAAAGCAAAGTCAGGCTCCCCCGGCAGCCGAAGCCGCCGAGGGTCTCAGGATCAATCCTAGAACTTCCAATCAATCTCTGGCCTATCAAGTATAGCGAACCCCTAGTTCCAGGGGGTCCAATCTATTGAGACCAAATAGTCCCACCAAGCGGGCAAGTCTGGCATGACGCTAGGCAAACCACTCAGCACTGAAGCAGCGGCGTTCCAAGCCTGCCCAGGACTAGCCTTCACTGCCTCCCAAACCTCATCCGCGGTGGGCACCTTCATTCCACACACTTGACTGACGTCGCCATCATCAACAGCAGTCGGATCCGACGCTTGCTCCAGCGCCTTCATGTCCTTCATGGTCTGGCAGGACATATCGAGATCGTAAGCTGTCGCCGCAACCACCACGCCAACCCCGATCCACGGTATCGCCTGCCCAGCTGTAGCAGTTAAGTCAGCGGCAGCCAGTTTGACTGTTCGATTGCGGACCCGACTGGTCGTTAAAGCCACCGCTTCCTCGACAGTCTTTTCAGCACCGTCGATCATCACCTTTTTTTTGCCTGCAATCCTTCGTAGCCGCCCTAATTCCTCTTCTGCAGCAATTCTTATCACCCGCTCAGCCTTGAGCTTTGCGACTGTTTCGGCGAGCTCTTTTTTGAGATTCTTTGCCGAGAGACGTTCCGTTGCAAGGTCCGCCTCGCTTTGAAAAACCGATGAAACCAGAGTCTTGACCCCGGTGACACCCTCGACCACCGTCGAAATTGCGGTTGATACAGCGTTAACTGTGAAACTGGCCACGTTCACCGCCAAGGATATCGCTAAACCTATTACGAGAAGGATATTTCTTGTGGTTCTCCATGCATTACCGATCATACTCGCCAGAAGACCCATCCCTAGTCCTTTCCTTAATCACTTGTTGTCCCCCGGCAGCCATAGCCGCCGAGGGTCTTTTCATCATAGCTTACCGGAAACCACATAGTCTGCCAGCACCTGCCGATAGTGGGCAGCATCCCGGAAGCCCTGTGCCTGAGCAGCCTCGTCTTCGGCCCTAGAACGAGTTAACCCGCCATCATACTGCATGATTGCGGCCCTCTCCTCGAACGCGTCGATGTCTGGAACGGGTGTCAGGGGTGCCACGGAAGGCCCACCTTTTCCACGATCTCGCGTTTCTGTTCATCGCTGATACCAGCCGAATAGATGCCATAGGTCATCCGGTTCTCTGACCTCGCAGACTGATGGCCAACGATTGAAGCGGTCCAGTGCTCCGGCACCCCGGCACGCTCGCACTCGGTCACAAACCACTTTCTAGACGAGTGAAACACCAAGCCCGGGCGATCCACCCCCACCAGCCCCTTCAGCTTGGCAAAGCGTTTGGTGACCAAAGACACACTCAGTTCAGGAAACAGCCGCTCCCCCTCTGGCCGTCGCCCAAGCACCGCTGTCAGCGCAGAGTGCAAGGGAACCAACCGTTCGGCTGCATCGGTCTTCAAACTGCGAACCGCATTAGGGCGAACCCAAGCAAACCAGCCCAAGTTGCCCTTCCAGACCAGATCTTCCCGCACCAAGCCAACCGCCTCGCCCGACCGCATGCCCGACAGCAAGCAGACCTTCAGCACATCGCCAATGACCGGATCAGCCAACCCCACCAGCCTGCGCACCTCTTCGTGTGTCGGGGCCACATAGCTGTGCACCTTGGCCTTGCCTTCAACCCGCACTGTGCTGAAAGGATTGGTCGCAAGCTCTCCCTGATAAACCACCCAGTCAAGAAAGTGGCCCACCTGAGTGACGATCCTGCGCTGGGTCTGTGGCAAGATCTTCTGACCAGCGCTGATCTTCACCAGCTGATCCAGCCCCAGCCCCTTTGCCCGATAAGACTTGCCGACATCCTTTGACAGGTCACCCAACCGCCGCACGAAGCTGGCTGCGTCTTCACGGGTAACCTGCGCCACCTGCCTGTCACCAAAGGCCGAAGCGAACAGCCCCACACTGAACCGCACGCTTTTGTAGCCACCCGGCTGCAGGTCTTTCGCCCGCTTTGCCAGATAGTCCTTTGCCAGCTTAGCCACAGGCAGCCGCCCTATGACCACGACAGGGGCAAAGACCTTGGGCGACACGCGGATCGGTTCTGGCCGACCCAGCACCACCCCTTCCCGCGCCTTAGCCACGATCTCTTCATACTTGGCGTTCACCTCGGCAGCCCTCACCTTGGCCACCTTGGCGTCACCCGTCTTCAAAGACTGCTTCAACGCAGCCCCTAGCACTCCTTGCATCTCAACCGGGTAGTTGCGCCGATACAGCCAGGTCTGCTGCTTGAGATAGGCATATTGTATCCTAACAGACATGAGTCCTCCTTTGGGGCCTATGCCCCATTGCTGTGTTGTTTCTCATTTTTCTGATTTACTTCTTTGGCTTAGAGGGATTCCTAAGAACCATGACCAGCTCAGGTTCGCCGTATTGTCCTGCCAAGTCGCCTGTCACGGCAAAGCCTGTAACGAAGTCTTCGAACACCTCTTCCACCAAGAACTGATGTTCCGGCACATCGTCGAAGGCCCTGATCGTGACCACATCACCAGGTCTAACGAGCCCCGGTTTCATAGCCACCGCTCCACCAGCAGCCACACCCCAAGCAGCGTCACGGTTGCCAAGGGCTGCACCTTCGCCAAACCCCAAAGCGCCACGAACACCCAGACACCCTTAGGCACCAAAACAAAACCCCCGGCCAAAAGGCCGAGGGCGGACACTAGTTTCATATTAAGCTCCTGTTTCTGCTTCTTTATTTAGATACAGGAGATTGCTCGGTTTTTTTGAGCGACCGAGGCGCCACCTTCAAACTATTGCCATTAGCTTTTCGCAATGCCTTCATCGGCCAATGCAAGCAAGACCAGTATCAATATCGCTGCAGCGGATAGCGCAGGGTGCGCTTGTGAAATCAGCCAAATCAAGGACGCTATGGCTACGTTCGACCATGTGGTGAAGAATAGGCCCGAGCCAAAAGTTGCAAGAGCTTCAAGCATGTTCAACACCTTCCTCTGGCTTGCGGGGGGAAGCCACGATCTCGTATCGACCATCTACTTCATTGCAATCAAGGTCGTTGGCGAAGCAAATGGCTTGGATCCCCTTGACCAAGCCGTAACCCGCAAGACCTACCGCCAACGGCAGTGCGGCAATTATCCCAATTCCTCCTAACATAGACCCCCCTCCGATCGCCGCTAGCCCAGAGGTGATACCAGCAGCTGAAACGCCCGCCACACTCCCCGCAGCCGACACTGCAGCAATCGACCCGGCTACCCCCGTCGCGGCCCCTCCCGCAGCGCCCAAAGTCTCGGCAAGAGTGCCCTTTTCTGCATCGGTTAAGGATTTGAACTTGTGATACCCGATGACCGTCAGTGCCCTTAGACGAAAGATGAACTCCTCGGTTGCCTTGCTCTTGTCCGTTTCCAACCGAAAAACCGTTGTTTCGGAGCATCCCAATATATCAGCAAGTTCCTTCCTAGAAAGGCCCGACACTTCACGCACCAACTTCAACTTTTGCCCACAGTTAGCTGTTGTGATCAGTTCTTCCATCACACGCTTCTGATCTTCGTTCTCGTATTCCCACATAACCCGATCCTTCTACTGGCTATGCAAAAACATCTACGCGCCACATCTTATCAATGCAACGCCTTTGTCTTTCTTTTTCATGCGCACACACGTCATTTGATCGCCGTCACTTCAAACACTAGGCGAGAGCAAGGCGACCCGTTCCGGCACCCACACTTTCGCCAAGCTCAATAGCGATCAAAAAACTCAAACACCCATTAATACGAAAGGCGACTAACGGCCGGAGGACAGACGCGACCTTAACACTAAATTTCTGTATCTTGATGTTTTAAGTTCCCAAAAGAAGCTCACGCTTTCATGTTGCGAGATCGCACCAATGCATCTAGCCTATCGGGGGAGCGTTGAGAGGCGATCTACCCAAGGCTAGATATGAGATTGTCTTTGCCATCGAGAGAAACTTCCTTTTCCTAATTCGTTGTGCGAGGCTGCATGGAATTCGAGTACAAAGTCATAGACGTCGCAGATGGGTCAATCAGTTCGTTCCTCTTAGGAGAGGGTCGTATCGAAACGAGCGTTCTGGAGGCCTATCTGAATGCCATGGCAGCGGAGGGTTGGCGCTTAGTGTTCATGGAGAAGGTCCTGCAGCGGCATCTTGTTATAAGTGATCGCGAAACGTTAATGATCACGTTTGAACGACGAGTACCTGAGGAATTACGCACCGTAAGGGCATCCAGGGTAATCGACGATGTGATTGATGCCGAGCAAAGCGCCAGGAAAATGGGCAATAGAGCCGCAGCCGGTGTTGCTGCATCTGTCGTCGGTGCGGCGATTTTGGGATCGCTCACAGGTAATTAAATTCAATCAAAGTAGGTAGCGGAATGGACTTAAAGGAAAAGATTGATCAACGTCGCAAGGAACGTCTGGTTGATGCGAAGAGGGAAGTCAAAGTTGCTCCAGAGCAACCCAAAACCCAAGGGCAGATTGAACGCGAAAGGATGACAGAAAAGGCTAGAGCGAAATTGGCTTTTGGATCTTTGTCAATAACTGAGCAGGATCGCTTGAAAAATGAAGCATTAGAGGTGATCAATCAAATTGATTTTTCATCCTCGACAGTCAAATCGAACCTGACTAGGGAAGATGCTGAAACAATAGTGGAAGCGGCAGCACATCAATCATTGCTTTTGTGGGGTCGTATTTTGATGCTACTCGGCCCAGCGATAGGACTGTATCTGGGGATCACGGAATCATGGGCTCTTGGAATTACAGTTGCGAGTGGTGGCGTTATGCTGGCAGCTGTGGTTGGCATTTTTCTTGAGAAATTCAAGAAGTCACAGTTGATCGAGGAACATAAATTAGAGAGATTAGCGCCCAAGGTTCACGATTTAGATGTGCTTGTTAAGAGTGAAAAGCAGAGTGATGTTTGATGTCCTAAGCAGAGAAATGCGCCTCCAGAAGATAAGTTACTGCAGTGCTAAGAGGCTTAGATTATCGATTTTATAGGACTTTCCTGTGATCAAAGCTGGAACAGTAAGGCAATTAGAGGTGATGTTTTGGACTAGAGTGAAAAAATTGTGCAACGCCGCAGAGAACGAGAGGCTAAAGGACTTGCTGACGCTGTTGAGAAACTCGTTGCGAATCAGGGAGAAAGACTCTCATTTGTTAAAAAAGTTACCAACTTAGAACTAGCTCGACAGAACTTCCGAAAAGCAACAAAAGAAGAGCAGGATCTTCTTGTTAACTGTGCACTAGATACCATTAATCAGCCAGATTTTCAAAATCATGAATCATCTTTTGCACTTACTGATGAGGAAGCAAGGAACTTAATTTCTGCGGCAGTAGGTTTTAAATTAACCTGGATTGCTCGGGCATCGATCATATGTGGGCCGCTGTTTGGTATATTAGTTGGCATTGTTTTTTCTGGAGTTTCTGGAATAATTATCGCTTTCGGAGGTCTCTTCCTCGGAGTTTTTTTGTTTAGTTCTTACTCCAAAAAGACTGAAGAGGAAATTATCAAAGTTCATAGACGAAAGTTTCAAGAATTTAATCAATGAGGGCAAGCGATTAATTCTGTTTGCTTTCGGTCGCACCCGTGACGCTTCGTATTATCTTGCCCGCAAGGCCAACCAATTCTCCTGGAGCAGAAGCGACAGCACGTACCGTCGATTCCAAGGGCAGCGGCTCTCTCAGCAAGGCATCCACTTTTTCAATCGCGAACTCTTCGCGCTCGTCAAAAACACCGTCTGCTGCAGCAATCTCTCGCAGGAACCTGATAAGCTCTTCTTTGATGGCCGCGAAGTTGCAGTCAGGATTGTCATTAATAAAACTGCCAAGCGCAGCAGTCATTTCCTTTATGGTTCCTTGGCCAGCGTTCTCTTCCAATACTCCAAGCGCAACTGACGCATAGTTAGGGTCATACCCCCACTCAGTGATAAAGTAATCCTTGATTGCGACCCGTTCAGACTCGGTAACCTCGCCATCAGTCAGAGCTATCTTAAAGCTCAAAGCCCCAAGCATATCCATCAGTGAAGTACCCAGCAGATCAATAGGTGTATTGATAAACTTCGGGATCACATCAACCCGTGACCCATGGTATGACTTAAAAAGACGCGTTACCCCATAATATGCCCCGCCCGTGGCGAGCGCAGCGCCGATTACCCAACCTACTGGTGTAACAGCCGCGGCGCCAAGCCCGATTGTTGCCAGCCAGCCGCTGGATGCAAAAAATGTACCAGCTACGGTTGTAGAAGCTGCAATGCTGCCACCAGTGGCTGCAACGCCACCAACATCCCAAAGTTGTGCCAGCGTTTTTCCGACCCTCATTGACGTGTATGCATCTTCGCCAATAGCCAGTTTACGTTTGAAGCGCAGTGGATCGTAAATGACTTGCAGGACCTCTCCAAATGCATCGGCTTGCTGTGAAATACTACGAAGAACCATCACTGGGCAACCTTTGCAACAGGGGCAATCCTTGTGACCAGATCATCTACCGCTGCTCTAAGCGGCGTGCCGGCCAAATCTGTCAGCGCTCCTTTTGCGATACCGAAGATCAATAGAATTGCCTTCAACTTTGCAACCAGCACAGCTCCAATCAACGGGATGCCCCCAAAGGCGGAACCGAGCAAGGCACCAACAATCACAGCAATCACGATCCCAAACGCCGTATTAGGAAATTTTTTCATAAGCCCAAGTGCAAAGCTGACCACCTTCCTACCAATCGCTATGATCATCTCACCCACCCGAACGGTCAGTGATGCGATGTCCATAATCAGAGCTTTGGCATCTGCCGATATCTCTAGCTGGTCAATCATCCTCTCAATTTTGCGAAGCGGTACCGCATCATCGATGCTCTCAAGTGCCCGCCCAAGCGCCGAGTGCTCTTCATCCCTTTGTTCAACATTTGATTCCAAACCAAGTCTCCGGTGATCAGTACGGCGGACAGTACAAGCCTATATCAGCACCCTTTCCCAGCGATGCAATAAGATTTTGATGAAAGATTCATGCTTACTGCCCCATCCCTTGCCCCACTTTCGCTAACCAACCCCTTTTTCCCTAAACATTTCTTCCTCTTTGACGGTATCCTAGCGCCCCAGCCAACTATCTAAAGTGACATACGAAACTCGCGGGGCGGCGGCCTTTGGCCAAGCCTTCAGCCAAGGGGCTAAACATATGAAGCGCACCGTTTTAACTGCCCTATGTTTGGCTGCGACCCTGTCCGGCTGCGGCGGCAACAAGGCTGTGAACCTGCGGCTGTATCCAATCGACGGACCGCTGAAGGAAAGCCACCCCGCCGAGATCATCGCCGTCAAAGTGCGCAACCAAACCACAGCCTCGGCCGATATCAGCTTTGTTCTGCCCACCCCGGGCAAAAAGAACCGCTGCAACGGCACATGGACCTCTGTCGCCCCCCGTGTGACCGAAAAAGAACGCGGCCTGTCGCTGACGCTGCAAAGTACGGGCGGAAAGTTGAACAAATCGGTTACGGATGTGGGCGGTGTCAATTCCGGCGAGATTTATGCCGTCTGCACAGATGGCACGCGGGTGCAGGGGCGGTTTATCACTGGATCAGGCACGGAAAGTGGTACGGGGACGGTGACGGATACTTTGGGGAATACGTATAAGTTGTTGTTTTAGGGACTTATAAATCAAGCTGCTCCGCCAAAGCGGTTTTTTGCTGGAATTATAAAATATTTAAAATAAAAAGTCGCCCGAGGATATACATCTTCGGGCGACTATTAGGTTACATAATTTGAATACCTGCTCAAACCATTATGAACGCGAGGTCTCGCTCTTCGCTGGAAAAATCACCTCGCTTTTTTGAAACAAAAGCAAAGCAATTGTCGCCAAAAGGAAGGCAATCCCTGAAAACAGGATTTCCGATCCGCTTGAATTAGGCTCATGCACCATATCCGGCATAATCGCCAGATTTTCCACAAAGATGATCGCCATCACGACGATCAGGAAACTGCTGAAGAACGATTTCAGATGATGAAAATCATGAAATTGCAGCGCCGAGGGCAGCGGGATCGGGCGGATCGCGAGACTGGAAATGCCAAGTGCCATAATGAACACGCCGGTGCCCAAGAACAGTTTATCAATCGCGCTGATGATTTCCAGCGTCATTGTGATTGTGATTTCGTAATGTGCAAGCCAATGGTAAACTTCAAACAGGGTAACACCCGCAAGCCAATAGCAAAACAGGCCGCTGACAAACAATCCGATTATACCGAAGACAACGGCAATTCTTGTAAGTAACAACATTCTTTACGCCTCTCTTTTAGGGAACTTTGCCGCAAGGCCTACATGAAACGATGTCGTATGCATAGCACGACATGCCGCCTTTCCCCAAAGTACCGTGGATCATAGGTTATATCTTTCACGCAACCAGCCCATATTGCCGCGCTTTGCCGCGCAAGAAGGGCAGGCCTTGGCCAATCACCTCTTCGCGGCTTTCGGCAACGGGCCGCCACACGGCCAAACCATAAGCCAATTCCGGAGGCATGCTGATAAAGCTTTCCATCGCCAATCCGCCGTTAAACCCGATGGCTTTAAGCGTTGAAAAAATCTCGTCCCAATCGCAGGTGCCCGCCCCCGGTGTGCCGCGGTCGCTTTCTGACAGGTGGATATAGCGCAAATGCTCGCGGGCGGCGATAATTCCGTTGCCAGCGCCTTTTTCTTCAATGTTCATATGATAGGTATCAAGGTGCAAAAACACATTTGCGGCCCCGACTTTTTCAATCATCGCTACCCCTTGCCAGCCCGTGTTGATCAAATGGCTTTCGTAACGGTTGACGGGTTCGATCCCCAAGTGCAGGCCCAATTGGGCGGCATAGCTTGCGGCTAGTGATAATCCGCGCGCCACGTTGTCCAATTCCTGCGCGGTGGGGGGCACGCCGGAGCGTTCGCCGATGCCACCATAGGTCACGCCCGACAGCGCCTGCGCGCCCATGGCGGCGCAGCAGTCAAGGGCGGCTTTCAAAAAATCTACCCCTTTGTCGGTGTCGCGCGACAACCAGAACCCGTCGGGCAGGCCCAAAGAGCCTACGGCGTGCAGGCCCGCCCCCTCTAGCAGGCGGCGCGAATGGGGGGCGTCGATGCGTTTGGGGTTGAGAACCGCGATTTCGATGAAATCGAAGCGGTGGCGCACCGCCTCGGCCACGGCGTATTCTGCCGCTTGGGGTGTCCAATCCATCGTCCAGATGCTGGAATGTATGCCGAAACCCTTCATGATCCCCTCCCAAGGCTTTGGCGGCAGCATAGGCCGGTCAGCCCATAGCGCAAGCGTTTCAGCTTTAACGGGGCAAGGCGTCTTGCAGCAAGCGCACCACAGCGTCGGGTGGCACATCTTCGGCCACGAAGGCTTGGCCGATGCCGCGCGCCAGAATGAAGCGCAGTTTGCCGTCGATCACCTTTTTATCCTGCGCCATCAGGGCCAAAAGCGCCTCTGCCCCCGGCAGATCGCCGCCAATATCGGACAGGTCGGTTTTCAAACCCATCGCCCTAAGATGCGCGCGCACGCGGCTGGGGGCTTCTTGGGCGCATAGGCCAAGGCGTTGCGACAGCTCGAACGCCAAGGCGCAACCGATCGCGACTCCTTCGCCGTGCAGCAGGCGGTCGCCGTAGCCGGTTGCCTTTTCCAGCGCGTGGCAGAAGGTGTGGCCAAGGTTCAAAAGCGCGCGTTCGCCTTCTTCTGTTTCGTCGCGCTCGACAATGCCGGCCTTCATCTCGACCGAGCGGGTGACGGCTTTCAAAATCACCTTCGCGTCATAGCGCGCCAAAGCGGGGCCTTGCGCTTCAAGATAGTCAAAAAACGCCGCATCGCCCAAGAGACCGTATTTCACCACCTCGCCGTAGCCTGCCAGCAGATCGCGCTGCGGTAAGGTGTTCAGAACCCCGATATCGGCCAGCACCAAAGAGGGTTGATGAAAGGCCCCGATCAGGTTCTTGCCATGGGTCGAATTGATGCCCGTCTTGCCGCCAACCGACGAATCCACCTGTGCCAGCAAGGTCGTTGGCACCTGCACAAAGCGCACCCCGCGCCGCAGCACCGCACAGGCAAAGCCCACCAGATCGCCGACCACGCCGCCGCCCAAGGCGATCACGATATCGCGCCGTTCGATCTTTTCGGCCAAGAGCCATTCGACCGTGCGGCTGAATTCTGGCCAACCCTTGGTGCTTTCGCCCGCAGGCAGGGTCAGCGCCGAAGCCGAAATGCCCCCAGCCGCCAAAGCCTGCAGCACGGCGGGCAAATGTTTGGCCGCCACATTTTCATCGGTCACAATCGCCACACGCTTGCGCCGCAGAAGGGGGCCGATCTGGGCGCTGATATCGGCCAGCAATCCCTGCCCGATGCGCACCTGATAGGAGCGTGTCCCTAAGTTGACCGGAACGATATTGGGCATCTAGGCCGTCTCCATCACATCAGGGCGGGTGGCAAGGCTGGCGGCCACACGGGCTGCCATAGCATCGACAGACAGGTCGGCCGCACTGTCCACCGTCAGATCGGCTTGGGCATAGGCAGGCAGGCGGGCGGCGTACAGCGACTTAAGCGTTTCTTGCGGATTGGCCGTGCGCAGCAAGGGCCGTGTGGTTTTGTGCCGCACGCGCTGCCACAGCAGGTCAATATCCACCCGCAGCCACACCGACACACCCGCCTCGTGGATCAGATCACGGTTCGCGGCCGACAAGAACGCCCCGCCACCGGTGGACAACACGCAAGGGGCCCCGTGCAGCAAGCGGCCCAAGACCTCGGTTTCGCGGGCGCGAAAGAAGGGCTCGCCGTCGCGGTCGAAAATCTCGGCGATGGACCGATGGGCTGCGCGGACGATCTCGTCATCCGAATCACAAAAGGGCACGGCCAGATCCCGCGCCAAAGCGGTGCCAACGGCGGTCTTGCCCGCCCCCATCATGCCCACCAGCACCACGGTTTTCTTCAAGCGTTGCATCTGCGCGGTCCGTTCCCTCTTTCGCAGACCTCTGGGGCAGGGTAATGCCAGTGAAAGGTCGCCGTTCCTCTCCTGAATGGCGTGAAGTTGCGACAAATGCCATATATAATCGCAAGGGCGGATCGGTGCCGCAAGGCTGGGGTCAACGCACCGACTTTGGGCGATAAGGGACGAACGGTATGGGGCGGGTGATCACGGCAGGGCTGGTCTTGGCCATCTTGGGGTTGGCGGGTTTGGGGGCTTATGCCTATTTGGCGGATATGACCCCTCAGACAGGGGAAATGACCGTTTCGGTGACCCTACATGCCGATTAAGCGGCTAAGCTTAGCCACTGTGACAGTTTGCGTTGCGCTGGTGGGGGGGGGCAGTCGGGCCGAGCAGCCCCTTTCGGCAATTGATTGGCTTAGCCAGTCCTTGGTCAGTGGCACGTCGGCCATGCCTGAACCGCCGGTAACACTGATGGGCGTGCAAACCAACACCGTTACCGTTCAGCCGCTGCAAGCGGACAGTGCCGATGAGTTGGGCATTCTGCCGCCCGCTGTCACGGGATTGCCGCGCAGCTTATGGGGCAGTGATGATCTGGCCACGATCGCAAGCCTTCTGGCGCAAGTCACCTCTCAAGACCTGCCCGCCCTTCAGGCCGAATTTTTGACCCTGCTTTTGGCCATTTCTGACCCGCCACAGGGCCCTGCCCCGGGCGAGTCGTTGTTTTTAGCGCGGGTGGATAAGCTTTTGGCCATGGGCGCGCTGGATCAAACCCGCGCTTTGTTGGATGCCGCAGGGCCGGCCCGCTCGCCCGAGATTTTCCGGCGCTATTTTGACGTGGCCTTGCTGATCGGTGACGAGGATCGCGCCTGTCAGGCCCTCAAATCCGCCCCCGGTCTGGCCCCTGCCCTGCCCACGCGCATCTTCTGTCTGGCGCGCGCGGGTGATTTTGACACGGCCAAACTGACGCTGGATACCGCCCGCGCCTTGGGCACAGTCAGCCCCGAAGAAGGCGCGCTTTTGACGCGGTTTATGGAACCGGAACTGGACGATACCGGCATCACCCCCATCATGCCCAACCCCGTGACGCCCTTGGTGTTTCGCATTTATGAGGCGATCGGCGAACCCTTGCCCGACACAGCCCTGCCCGTGGCCTTTACCTATGCCGATCTGTCGGAAAACGCCGGGTGGAAGGCCCAACTGGAAGCGGTCGAGCGGTTGTCGCGGATGGGATCTGTGGCGCCGAACCTGTTGTTGGGCCTGTATACCCAACAAAAGCCCGCCGCCTCGGGCGGGGTTTGGGATCGGGTCGCGGCGTTTCAAGCCTTTGATAGCGCCATCACGTCAAATGATCACGCCGCCATTGACGCCACCCTGCCGCAGGCTTGGGCCAAGATGAAAGAGGCGGGGTTGGAAGTGACCTTTGCCACACTCTACGCCCAAGCCTTAGCACATGTCGCCTTGTCGGCAGATGTGCAGCCCTTGGCACTGCAAGTCATGCTGCTGTCGCCCGATTACGAAGCCCTGACGCAGGGATTTGAACCGCAAGACCCGCAACAGGCCTTCCTTTTGGGCCTTGCGCGTGGGGTGTTGCAAGGGGTCGCAGCACCCGATGCGCAGGATGCGGCGATTGCCCAAGCCTTTAGCGCGCCCACTGTGCCTGCCGATCTGCAAAGCCAAATTGATCAGGGACGCATCGGCCAAGCGATTTTGGGCGCCATGATCCAAATGCGCCAAGGGCAGGCGGGCGATCTGCGGGCGCTCAGCGAGGGGCTGTCGACCCTGCGCCATCTGGGGCTGGAAGATGTGGCCCGCCGCTCCGCCTTGCAGTTGATCCTGCTGGAGCGGCGGTTGTGACGGGCATGTGCTGATGTCAGACGACAGCAGACGCTGGATTTCCACCTTCTTGCAAGCGCAAGCCGCCGAACACAACGCCGCCCGCAACACCCAAGAAGCCTATGGCCGCGACCTGTTGGCCTTTGCCGAATTTCTCGCCCCGCGCGATCTGGCCCAAGCCACCCGCGCCGATGTGGAAACCTACCTTGTGCACTGCGCAGCGGAAGGATTGTCGCAAAGCACGCGCGCACGCCGCCTGTCGTCGATCCGCCAACTTTACCGCTTTGCCTTTGAAGAAGGCTGGCGCAGCGACAATCCGGCCTTGCAGATCAAAGGGCCCGGCGCCAGCCAGCACCTGCCCAAAAGCCTGAGCAAAGACGATGTTTTGCGCCTGTTGTCGGCCGCAAGCGCCACAGGCCGCACCGCGCGCGAGCGTCAGCGCAACGCGTTGCTGATGGAACTGCTCTACGCCACGGGCCTGCGGGTCAGCGAACTGGTCACACTGCCGCTGTCGTCGGTGCGCGGCGCTCCTCGGATGATTCTGGTCAGGGGCAAGGGCGATAAAGACCGCATGGCCCCCCTGTCTGATCCCGCCCGCGCGGCGATCACCGCTTGGCTTAGGCTGCGCGATGCCGACGAAGACCTTGCCCGCACCACAGGCAAACCCGCCAACCGCTACCTGTTCCCGGGCAGCGGGGCCGAAGGCCATTTGACACGGCAGCAATTCTTCGGGCTGATCAAAGCCATGGCCCTGACAGCGGGGCTTGATCCGGCGCACGTCTCTCCCCATGTGCTGCGCCATGCCTTTGCCACCCATCTTTTGGCAGGCGGGGCAGATTTGCGGGTTATTCAAACGCTTTTGGGCCATGCTGACCTATCATCGACCGAGATTTACACCCATGTGCTGGAAGACCACCTGAAAGATCTGGTGCTAAACCACCACCCACTGGCCAAAACCCCAAAGACCTGAGGATAGTATGGATTGGATTATTGCCCACGCATCGCTTGTGCTAACCGCCTTGGCGGTGACAGCGCTTTTGCTGATCTCGGCCTTTTTTTCGGGGTCAGAAACGGCACTGACGGCGGCGTCGCGCGGCATGCTGAAGGCGCAGGCTGACAAGGGCTCTCGCGGGGCCAAGGCCGCGCTTGAGGTGACAGACGATTCCGAGCGGATGATCGGGGCGCTTTTGTTGGGCAATAACATCGCCAATATCCTGTCGGCGGCGCTGACGACGGCGCTGTTGACGGACCTGTTCGGATCAAAAGGTGTTGCGATTGCAACCGTGATGGTCACCGTGCTGGTGCTGGTCTTTGCCGAGGTTTTGCCCAAAACGGTCGCCATCATCTCTCCGGTGCCGGTGGCTATATTGGTCGGGCCGGGGGTCAAGCTGCTGATCTTGCTCTTTACGCCCATCGTCACCACCGTGCGCGCCTTTGTGCGGCTGATCTTGCGCATCTTTGGCCTGCGCGCTGACCCCAACCGCCATATTCTGGCGCTGCGCGAAGAAATCGCGGGCGCGATTTCGCTGGGCCATTCCGAAGGCGCTGTGGAAAAAGAAGACCGCGACCGCCTTTTGGGCGCGCTCGATCTGGCCGACCGCACCGTCGATGAAATCATGCGCCACCGGCGCGAGACAGAGATGATCGACGCCGATCTGGCCCCCGAAGCGATTGTTAGCCTTGTTCTCGCCTCGTCCCACTCGCGCTTGCCGGTTTACCGTGGCAGCGATGAAAACATCCTTGGTGTTGTGCACACCAAAGACCTGCTGCGCGAAGTGGAACGGTTGGGCCATATCCACGAAAGCCACGACCAAGCCATGGCCGCCCTTGATGTGGTGAAAGTGGCGATGAAACCCTATTTCATCCCCGACACCACCACGCTTGATGAACAAATGCGCGAGTTTCTCAAACGCCGCACCCATTTTGCACTGGTCGTGGATGAATACGGCACTTTGCAGGGGTTGATCACGCTGGAAGATATCTTGGAAGAAATCGTGGGCGAGATCACCGACGAATTCGATCTGGTCGACAAATCTCACGCGCTCAAACGGGCCGAAGACGGCAGCTATCTGGTCGAAGGCGCCATGACGATCCGCGATTTGAACCGCGCCACCGATTGGGCCCTGCCCGATGACGAGGCCAACACCGTCGCAGGCCTTGTGATCCACGAGGCGCAGATGATTCCCGCCCAAGGCCAAGCCTTCAGCTTTCACGGCTTCCGGTTCGAGGTCGTCACGCGGCGCGAAAACCGCCTGACACGGTTAAAGGTGCGCAAGCTTTAGGCGGTCGTTTGGGGGCCGACACTGCGCCGGTAAGAGTTTGGCCATCAAGCAGGTCGCATGATCAAAGTCTAAAACCCAACACACGGATTTGGCATGACGCGTTACAAATCTGTGTTGACCGTGACGCCAAACAGTCATACCGTCCTCCTCATAAGTCGGCCAGTCCGACAGGGAGCAAAAATAATGGAAAAAGGGTCGCCTGTCGGCCCTTTTTCTTTTGGCAGCAGAGCATCATAGTTGGTCAAGAAAAACACTCACAACGAATTGTGACCTGACGACCAAGAATGGCTATGCTATGGCAACGGCCGAGACCTTTCATCGCACGTTCAAGGACTTTGACATGACCCTACCTATCGGCCGCATCCTTCTGGGACTTGGCTTTTCCGCAGCGCTCTTGGGCGCAACTCTGCCTGCACTCTCGCAAACAACCGCCGCCCCGGCCGACGCCGTGGCGATGGGCGTGCCCGACGGATTGCCCGATCAAGCCACAGCAGAGATTGGGAAAATCTATCTGGCCGCCAGTTTTGACGCTTGGCAACAGCGCTGCGTGAAGAAAGAAGACGGCGCAGATCCGTGCCAGCTGTATCAACTGCTGAAAGATGACAAGGGCAACCCCGTGTCCGAGATCAGCTTTTTCAGCCTTCCCGAAGGGTCGAAAGCTGCGATGGGGGCAAGCGTTCTGGCCCCGCTGGAAACCTTGCTGACCGCCAATCTGCGCATTGGCGTCGATGCGGGAACCCCCAAAGTCTATCCGTTTTCCTACTGCACCGTAAATGGATGTGTGGCCAAAGTGGGCTTCACCGCCGAGGATGTAAGCGCCATGGAAGCGGGCACCGAGGCTGTTTTGACGATGGTTCCCGCCGCAGCCCCCGATAAAACAGTTGTGGTCAAGATTGCGCTGAAGGGCTTTACCGCAGGGCACAAGGCGCTGGCTGACGCTGCGGCGAAGCTCAAAAAGTAATCCAAAGACAAACACCGCGCCCGTTTTGGGCGCGGTGCTACGCGCCGCTGTCGGGTTCGGATGCCCCGAAGCGCTGCTCCAAATCCGCCACCCGTTGGGACAGACGCGGCAGGCGGCGCAGCGCCTTTTGCAGCTCGATGGTCTTGTCCATTTTCAGCGCCGGATAGCCCAAAAGCACGCGTCCCGCAGGCGCACTGGTCATAATCTTTGTGGCAGCCCCTGCGATCACATCATCGCCCACCGTGATGTTGTCACTGACCCCACATTGCCCCGCAAGCACCACCCGATTGCCAATGCGCGCTGATCCCGCCAGCCCGACCATGCCGCAGATCAAACAATCTTCGCCCACCTCGACGTTGTGGGCGATATGGGCCAGATTGTCGATCTTGGTGCGGTGGCCGATGCGGGTGGACCGGATCGTGCCACGGTCGATGCAGGTGTTCGCCCCCACCTCGACATCATCGCCCAATTCCACCGCACCCAAGGAATGGATGCGGTGCCATTCTTGCTGACGAATTTCGCTGCGTATTCCAAGGGTTGTGCGAATCTCCTCTACACCGGAGACTTCGGGCGTCACAAAGGAAAAGCCGTCTGATCCGATCACACATCCCGGTTGCAAGATCACGCGGTCGCCGATCACCACCCGCGCGCCGATCTTTACACCTTCCAAGATCAGCGCATTATCCCCAATCACAGCCCCTGCCCCAATGGCCACATGGCCCGCAATACGCGCCCCGGCACCAATCACAGCCCCCGCCCCGATGCTGACAAACGGCCCAATCGCGGCCCCCGCCCCCACCTGAGCTGTCGGATCAACCGCCGTCATCGCATGAAGCCCAAGCGCAATCGCAGGTCCCGCATCCAGCGTGCGCGTCAAGCCCGCCATGGCCAAACGCCCGCGCGGCGCAAAGATGGCCGCTTGCAATCCCAAAGCGCGCCAATCTGCCCCCGGCCACAGCAAAGCCGCCCGCGCCTGACCCTGCGCCAGACCGGCGGCATATTTCGGATTCGTTGCCAGCGCCAACTGCGTGGCCAAGGCCAAAGCGGGCTCTGCGGCGCCCTCAACCATCAAATCCCCGGCCCCTTCAAAGGGCGCCCCGATGGCTGCGGCAATGGTGGCAATGCTATGGGCCAAATCGGCCTCCGTTCCAAAAGGGCAAGGTTGCTTAGGTTTGACCGCCCACAAGCGCCACGCCCGCATCGGCCAGCGCGCCCAAAAGCAGTCCGTCGCGCCCGTAAATGTCGCGCCGATAGCCCATGCGGCCCTGATCATCCGGCCAAGCGGTGAAATACACCAAATGCACCGGCACCGGTTCCGCCAAATTCAAAACCGATTCCACGCCGGTGTTCAGGTAGCTTTCAAACAGCGCCTTGGGATCGTTGCTTTGACGGGCCAGCAAGAAATACGCCAGATCAAAGGGCGACCCCACCCGAATGCACCCATGGCTAAAGGCGCGGACATCTTTGGCAAACAGCGATTTCGTGGGCGTATCGTGCAGATAGATATTGTAGGGGTTGGGGAACATGAATTTGACCTTGCCCAAAGCGTTACCTTCTTCGGGGGGTTGGCGCAGGGCATAGGGGAAGGTTTCCGGCGTGAAAGCGGCGAAGTTCACGCTCGTGCGATCAACGACATTTCCGTTGGGGTCCAACAACTGCAATTGCGATTCCGCCATCGGATCTTTTTGGAACTGCGGCAGATATTCTTTCACGACAATAGAGCGCGGCACCGACCACGTCGGATTGACCACCATGAATTCCATCAGGTCGGAGAACTCGGGGCTTTGCGTGTCATGGCCAATTTTGCCAATCACCACACGGGATTGAAAGCTGACGTCACCACTGTCGTACACTTTGGCGGTAAAATCGGGCTGATTGACCCAAATATGGCGCGATCCCAGATCCGCATTGCCCATCCAGCGCAAACGCTCCAAAGCCACGATCGTCGATTTTAGGTGATCTTCGGCCGAGACATTCAACGCCGCCAAAGTGCCCTTGCCCACCACACCATCGGGGGTGATTCCATGGTCCGCTTGAAACCGCTGGACCGCCGCTTGCAACGAGGCGTCAAAGGTTTTCGTAAAGGAACGCTCAAGATAGCCCAAAGCGATCAGACGGTCGCGCAGAGCGACGATATCGGCCGTCGTCGCCTCTGGCTTGATCTCTTCGGCGGTCAAGGTCGGCCCATAGCCGCCCGCAGATACCACCGCTTCAAGCGTGATTTTCTCTGCCATCAGGCGGGCATAGGCCGGATGGGTCGGAACAAGGCTCTTGAGCCAGCCCGCAAAGTCTGGTCCGGCCGCTTGGTCAAGAATCGCTGCAGGATCGGGGCGGACAATCTTGCGCTTTATTCCGTCATCAATCTTGATGGGATCCAACGCGCCAGACGACAGATCCCGCGCGAAGGCCAACACCGCACTGGTCATGGCCAGTTCCAAACGGCCCAGATCCGCTTCTGACTGGGCCGATCCAAAGGCCTTGCGCAAGGCTTTCGAATCGTAGCGCGGCACAGGCAAACCGTGATCTTGTGCCGTATCAAAGGCTTGCAAGGCAGCCCTGCGGCGTCCACCATCCCCCCGCCCGGTCCACAACGTGGCATAGCCCCGATCACGGTAGAACTTTTCGATCACCGGATTGTCGCTGTGAACGCCCGTCAAGATATTCAGCGCCGCGCCAGCCGGGCTCAGCCCCGCGCCCAAAACAAGGCCACAGGTCATCAAGCCAAGCGCCCCACGGCGGTTCACGGCATAGCTTTGCATCCAAAATCCTTTAAGCTGCCCAATTTTGCAGCATAGCCCTGCTTTTTACTTGAGTTTCCGAAACGTACCGGAACTTGGCACCTGTTGCAAACCAACCCCGTGCCCCGGCATTCCAGAATATCCAACCTGTCGCTCAAACGCCACATAGGCCCAAACGCGCTAAGGCGGCAGGTTCTTGCCGCTCACTTCAGCGAATTCTTGCCGATCGGTGCCATTGGCCGTGAAGGCACCTGCATTGAGTGTTGGGCCATTTGGAAACTTGTGTCATGAAACCCAAGCGACAAACGAACGGTTGCCACGACAAGCCGTCATCCAGACAAAACGACCAAGACAACAGGACGAACACGCAAATGATGCAAACGGAAAACGCAGGACTATCGCGGCGCAGTTTGCTGCGGATTTTTGCAGCCGCTACCGTTGTTGCGGCCCCCACATTTTCAAAAGCGGCCGGCCTGTTAAAGGGGGCTGGCGATGTGCGGCGGGTGCATATGTTCTCGGGTCGATCGGGTGAAACGGTGAATGCGATCTACTGGGTCGACGGCGAATATATCCCCGAAGTCGTTGCAGAAATCAGCCATTTTATGCGCGACCTTCGGGTTGATTCGTCCATCGACATGAATCCGCACAATATGGATATCATCGCCGCGACGCACCATTTGTTGGATGTGAGCGAACCCTATATGTTGCTGTCGGGCTACCGCACGCCGAAGACCAACGCCATGTTGCGTGCGGAATCGCACGGCGTTGCGCGCAATTCCTTGCATATCCAAGGAAAGGCGGCTGACCTTCGCTTGAAATCGCGCAGCGTCAAGCAAATGGCAAAAGCGGCCGAGGCTTGTGCCGCCGGTGGCGTAGGCCATTATTACCACTCCAACTTCGTTCATATGGACTGTGGCCCCGTTCGCACGTGGGCGGGCTGATCTGCGATAGCACTGCAAAGAAAAGGGCACCTTTTGGTGCCCTTTCTTTTTGGCAAATCAGGCAAGCGGGTTAAGAGTTGCGCGGATCGTCGTCATCGGCCGCCTTCACCCCGCGAAACCCTTGGGCCACGACAAACTTTTCCGACGAATCAGCGCGGCTGGCAGGCGGTTTCACATTGGCCACTTTGCGAAAGGCCTTTTTGAGCTGGTTTTGCATCTGCAATTCCGCCCCGCCCGCCAAAACCTTGGCGACAAAGGTGCCGTCTTCTTCCAACACATCAAAAGCAAAGGCCAAAGCCGCCTCAACCAAGGCGATGATGCGCAAATGGTCCGTGCCCTTATGCCCCGAGGCGGAGGCCGCCATATCCGACATCACCACATCGGCCTTGCCCCCAAGCCAGCCTTTCACCAGCGCGTCGGCATCGTCGGCCAGAAAATCCAGCTGGTGCAATTCGCATCCGGCAATCGGTTCGATCTCTTGCAGATCAATCCCCAAGACCGTGCCAATGGGCTTATTGCCCTTTTCGCCCAAGGCATTGACACGCGGCACCGCCACCTGACACCAGCCCCCCGGCGCGCAGCCCAGATCAACCACCCGCGCCCCGGGTTTTAAGAAGCCGTATTTATCATCCAGCTCCATGATCTTATAGGCCGCCCGCCCGCGATACCCTTCGCGCTTGGCTTTGGTGACATAAGGGTCATTCAACTGCCGTTCCAGCCAGAGGGTCGAGGACAGTTTCCTGCCCTTGGCCGTCTTGACCTTGATCCGCAAATCGCGCCGCCCACGGCCGGAGTCATTCGTTTCAGTCATGCAAAAGGTCCGTCTCCCAACACGCCATCGGCGGTCATTTGTGCGTATAAAAGCCCCTCGCGCAGCCCGCGATCCGCCACAGACAGCTGATCGGTCGGCCAAATGCGCATCAAGGCCTGCAAAATCGCCGCCCCTGACATGATCAGCGTGTGCCGGTCACGCCCGATGCGCGGGTCAGTTCTGCGTCCTTCCGGACCAAGCGCCAGATACTCGCGGATGACAAGGTCGATTTGGTCAGACGACATCACCAAGCCATCCACTTTCGCCCGATCATAGCGCCGAAGGCCCAGAAATGACGCCGCAACCGTCGTCACCGTGCCCGAGGTGCCGATGATCTGAAACCCCTTGCGCGGTTGTGCCACCGTGGCGGGTGAAAAGGTCGCAAGGCTTTCTTCGAAAAACCACGACATCAGCGCAAATCGGGCCGAGTCGTCTTCGACATCAATAAACTGGTCTTTCAGCGTGGCCACCCCCAAGGGCACCGAAATCCAATCCACCACCCGCGCATCGCCCAAACCCTGCCGATCAAAGCCCGAGGACAGGCGCATGATCGACTTGGGCCGATCCGCCGGATCAACCTTGGACAGGTCGATCCAGACCAGTTCCGTCGACCCGCCGCCGATATCGACAATCAAAAGCTGCTCAGACGCCGCCCGCACCAAGGGCGCACAGGAAATCACCGCCAAGCGTGCCTCTTCCTCTGATCCGATGATCTCAATCGTCAGACCGGTTTCGCGGCGCACTTGTTTGATGAATTCCTTCGAATTGCTGGCACGCCGGCACGCTTCGGTAGCCACCAACCGCATCCGTGTGACGCCGTGCTTTTCAATTTTCTTTTCACAAATCCGCAACGCCTGAACGGTACGGTTCATCGACGCCCGCGACAATTTGCCCGAGGCTTCCAGCCCCGCGCCCAGTTGCACGGTCTTGGAAAAGCTGTCGACGACCAAAAACTGACTGCCCTTGGGTTGGGCAATCAGCATACGGCACGAATTTGTTCCCAAATCCAGCGCAGCATAAAGCTGGCCGGATCCGGTCGGTAAGGGCGCAGACTGTTCGGGCAAAAGGGTCCCCGACACAGGGTCAACCTTCAGCTCGTTTGCGTCCGCCCCCCGGGGACGCTGGGGCGCCATCGCCGCCCTCCATCTTTGGTTGACCCTACCCTAAACCCGAAGCCTGCCAGTCTCAAGCCCGCAATCAGCCCTTGGGCCGGGGCAAAGCCCGTCGCATCCACGCCGCGCGGTGTCGAAATCCGGCATCGCCTGTCGCAAATTGGCGCTACACAGGGGTCGCAGCCCTTAGATCGGAATCACACTCATGCCCGACGTTATCATCGTTTACTGGCGCGATATTCCCGCCCAGATCATCGTCGGCAAGGGCCGCGCCGCCGCCAAGGTCAAGCTGACCGAACGCTTTGAACAAGCCATTGACCGCTGTGCGATGAAAATCGGCGCCAAGGATGCCGATGCCTATTTGGCCGAATGGCGCAAAGCTGACCCTTTCGTGGTCGAAGGCGAGCAGATGGAGGTGGCCCAAGCCCAAGCCGCCCAGATCGAAGCGACTTATGACACCGAACGCCTTAAATCCCTCATCGCCGCCGACGGCTGGGCAAACGCCTGACGCAAAGGACAAGATCATGGCCCTGTTCAACTTTCGCCGCGATGCGGCCCCTGCGGCATCCTCCGCCGATCTGGAAGCCTTTTTGCAAGGCTATTCGATCGAGGTGATGCCCCGCACCGCCGAGAAAATCGAAGATTTCCGCGCCATCCTGCCCAAAGGCACGCGCGTCTACATCGCCCATATCGAAGGCACGCCCATCGAAGACATGGTTGCCACCGCCAAGCGCATCGCGGGCGAGGGCTTTGACGTGATGCCGCACTTTCCCGCGCGCATCATCAAAGACAAGGCGACGCTGGCCGATTGGATCGCACGCTATCAGGGCGAGGCGAACGTACGCCAGGCCCTGCTGTTGGCGGGCGGCGTGACCCAGCCGCACGGCGATTTCCATGCGTCGATGCAGCTGTTGGAAAGCGGCTTGTTTGACGGGTTTGACCGGTTGCACGTGGCAGGCCATCCCGAAGGCAACAAAGACATCGACAAAGACGGCGACACGGTCATCATGCAGGCCTTGGCGTGGAAGCAAGATTTCGCCAACCGCTCTGACGCCAAATTCGCCATCGCCACCCAGTTTTGCTTTGAAGCCGACCCTGTGATCGCATGGGCGAACAAGCTTTCTGAGGCCGGCATTTCCATGCCCATCCACATCGGCATCGCAGGCCCTGCCAAGCTGCAAACCCTGATCAAATTCGCCATCGCCTGCGGGGTTGGCCCGTCGCTGCGCGTGCTGCAAAAGCGCGCGATGGATGTCACCAAACTGCTTTTGCCCTACGAACCCACCGAAGTGGCGGGCGATCTGGCCACCCACAAAGCCGCAACGCCGGGCTTTAACATCGAACAGGTGCATTTCTTCCCCTTGGGCGGCATCAAAACCAATGCCCAATGGGTAACAGACAACGGCGGCGCCGCAGGCCTGCCTGTGACCGCGTAAAAGGACGTTTGACCATGACCCGTACCGTTGTAGAATCCAAAACCAAAACCGTGATCATCGGCTTTGATGAGCCCTTTTGTGTGATCGGCGAGCGTATCAACCCCACCGGCCGCAAGAAACTGGCCGCCGAGCTGGAGATGGACAATTTCGACACTGTTCTCAAAGACGCTCTGGAACAGGTCGCCTGTGGCGCGACGATCCTTGATGTGAACTCTGGCGCGGTTTTCACCAACAAAATGGCCGTCGATCCTCGCTATGCCGACAACAACTTCACCGAACCGCCGCTGATGAAGGCTTTGATCGAAATCATCCAAGGCGTGGTCGATGTGCCGCTGTGCATCGATTCGTCGGTGCCCGCCGCGCTGGAAGCCGGGCTTTTGGCCTGCGAAGGTCGCCCGCTGCTCAATTCCGTGACCGGTGAGGAAGAGCGTCTGGAACGCATCCTGCCCTTGGTCAAAAAGTACAACGTGCCGGTTGTGGCCATTTCGAATGACGACACCGGCATTTCGCAAGACCCTGACGTGCGCTTTGCTGTGGCCAAAAAGATCGTCCAACGCGCTGCAGACTTTGGCATTCCTGCTCATGATATCGTGGTCGACCCGCTGGTCATGCCCGTGGGGGCGATGGGTTCTGCCGGACAGCAGGTGTTTGCGCTGGTGCGCCGCCTGCGCGAGGAATTGGGTGTGAACACCACATGCGGGGCGTCAAACATCAGCTTCGGCCTGCCGCAGCGCCACGGCATCAACGCCGCCTTCCTGCCGATGGCCATCACTGCTGGTATGACTTCCGCCATCATGAATCCCGTGCGTCAGGCCGAGATGGAGGCGATTCGCGCCGCCAACTTCCTGATGAACCATGATGCCAACGGCGGCGAATGGATCCGCTTTGCCAAGGTGCTGGAAGCCGTGGAAGCGGGTGCCACCTTTGCCGAGGCGTCGGCCGCGGCATCGGCCGCCACTTCTGGTCGGCGCGGCGGGCGTCGCGCGCGCTCGGAGTAACCAATCTTTAACCATGGGGCGGTAAATTCCGCCCCATGGATACGATACGCCAAACCAATCCTGACTTCTGGCTGGGCCAGATTTTTGCAGCCAAGGCTGTGACTTCACGCGGTGTCGTGCGTCGATCGCGCGTTTGGGTGGAAACCGAAATCGGGCTGGATCGGTTCGAGCGTGCCGTACGGGCGCGGGGGTTTCATTTGATCGAAGCGGGAACCCAGTTGGTGGTGATCTGCGACTCCGCCCCTGTCACCATACGCTTTTAAGACCGAGTTTTCTGCGAAAACTCTGGAAACGATTTTTCTGCGAAAAATCCCTAAATGAATTTTCGCAGAAAATTCGTCCCCAAGGATTTTCGCAGAAAATCCGTTACTGCGCCGCCTTCACCATCGCCGGGCGCAATTGGCTTTCCAAATTCCCCGCCGTGATCGGCCCCGCCAAGCGCAAAACCACCACGCCCTGCCCATTGATCACATAGGTTTCCGGCACACCGTACACCCCCCAATCCAAGGCCATCATCCCCGAATCGGCCCCGATCTTGGTATAGGGATTGCCCATCTCGGCCAAAAACTTGCCAGAGGCTTCGGCCGTATCTTTGTAATTCACCCCGTAAATCACAACGCCTTCTTTTTGCAGCAACTCTAGCATAGGGTGCTCGGCTCGACAGGGTTCGCACCAACTGGCCCAAAAATTCACCAGCTTCAGGCCCGGTGCGCGCAAATCTGCATCAGTGAACGGCGCAGCCTCGCCCAAAGGCGTCACCCGCACAGGCGCTGCGTCATGCCCCTCCATCATCGAGGGCAAAGGCTGGTCGCCCTTTTGCATGCCCTGATAGGCCAGATAGCCAAACAGCGCAAAAACCGCCAAGGGCAGCAGGATCAGCGGACGAAATGCCATTTAGTCTCCTTTGGCCAAACGGCCCTCTATCTCGGCCAGCTGGCGCTTTGTTCTGGCGCCCTGCCACAGGGTCACGGCGACCAAAACCACCAGCAGCGCAATCGCCGCCCCGTAAGCAGTCAGCACCGTGCCTGCATATTTCCCCAAATCCGGCATCATGCCCCTGCCCTTTCGCGCGCCATCAAAGCCCTGATCCGGCGCGACCTGATTTCGGTTCGCGTGCGCAGCAACACCAAGGTCACAAACAAGACAACAAATCCCGCGATACAGGTCCACAGCGGAAAGGCATAGATATCGGATACATGCTGTTCGGAATCCACACTCAGCGAGGCCCCTTGATGCAGGCCTTGGTTCCAAAACAGCACCGCATAGCGCGACAAGAACGCAAAGACCGATCCGACGATGCACAAAACCGATGTCAAATCCGCCGCCGTGTCGGCATCTTCCACCGCAGCCCAGAGCGCAATATAGCCCAGATAGAACAGCCCAAGGATCAAAAACGAGGTCAAGCGCGGATCCCACGCCCACCACGTGCCCCACATCGGCTGGCCCCAAATCGCCCCCGTCACCAACCCGATCACCGTGAACGTCAACCCCACCGGAGCCGCCGCCTTGGCCGCCAAGGCGCTGACATGGTGCCGCCGGATCAGCCAGATCAACGATCCCGCGAGCATCATAAACCACGCCGACACCGCCATCATGGCACTGGGCACGTGCAGATAGATGATTTTAACGGTCGAGCCTTGCTTATAATCCTCTGGCGTGAAGAAAAATCCCCAGACCAGCCCCACCGCCAACAAAACCACCGCCAACCCCGACACCCAAGGCAAGGCCCAAGACGAGGTTTGCATGAACTTTTTCGGGTTGGCATATTCCCAGATCGACATATCCCGTCCTTGCCCAATGGGCTTTGGCATTACAAATCACAACCGCGTCAAACCGTCACTTCAGATTGGCGCGCAAGGCGGCGGCGGCGGCGAAAGGCAAGATCGCCGCCGACCCTAAGCTGATGGCGGCCAAAAGCAACAAGGGCACCATCGCCTCTGCCCCCACAGCGCCGCGCCGCACCGCTTCGGCCCCGAAGATCAACGTGGGCACATACATGGGCAGCACGATCAAAGACAAGATCAGCCCGCCCCGCTTTAACCCCACTGTCAAAGCGGCCCCGAACCCCCCGATCAGCGACAAGGCGGGCGAGCCCAGCATCAACGACGCCAGCAGCCAAACATAGCCCCCCGACGGCAGGCTTAACAGCACTCCCAGCACCGGCGCGATCACCACCAGGGGCAGCCCTGTGACCAGCCAATGTGCCAAGGCTTTCATCGCCACCACCCCCTCCAGCGGCAGGGGAGAGACGGCCATCAAATCCAGCGCACCATCTTCGAAATCCAGTGCAAACATCCGGTCCAGCGACAAAAGGCAGGCCAACAGCGCGCCGACCCATAAAATCCCCGGCGCAATGCGCGACAAAAGCGCGCCTTCTGGCCCCACACCAAGTGGCACCAGCACCGCCACCATCAAGAAAAACGCCAGCCCCAGCCCAAAGCCGCCACCTGCCCGCAGGGCCAGCCGCAGGTCACGCTGCAACAGGGCGATCATGCGAAAGCCTCGTCAAAGGCGCCTTGGAGCGTGGCTTTGGCCTTAAAGGGCGACAGGTCCAAGATCC
>CANFSY010000009.1 GCA_947449875.1 Paracoccaceae bacterium | reverse complement strand
GCTTTTCTGGCCAAAGTTGGAGAGACCCATGCACATCGCCCCACATGACAACCAAAATCAGGCCATAATCGGGGCCAACCATGCTTTGGTGCCCTTGGTTTATCTTAACATCGTTACGCTGAACGCGGGCGAGGTCTTCACCTCGCAGGTGGCGGGGTATGAAACCTGCATCGTGCCCGCCACGGGCACGGTGACGGTGGGCACCGATGGCCAAAGCTTCGCAGGGATCGGCCAGCGCCGTGCGCATGTCTGGGACGGCGAGCCAGAGGGGGTCTATGTCCCCTCGGGCGCGCCTGCGACGATCACCTGCACCGCCAAGGCCGAGGTCTTTATCGCCGGTGCCCAATTTGCCGACTACCGCCCCGCCTTTGCCGTGCGTGCCGCCGATATCGACCCTGTGCAGTACGGATCGGACGAGACGAAAACCCACCGCAAGATCAAGCATATTCTGGGCCAGAAATACCATTCCGCCGTCGGCCGCCTGTTGGTGTCAGAACTTTACACAGTGGGCACGGGCGGCTGGTCGGGCTTTCCCAGCCACAAGCACGACACCGAACGCCTGCCCCTAGAAACCCGCCATGACGAGGTTTACAACTTTCGCTTCAATCCCCCTCACGGCTCTGGCCTGCAAATGCTGCAACGCGAGTCGGGCAAATCGGGCGATGCGTATCATTTGATGGACCGTTCGACCGTGGCGATTGATCAGGGCTATCATCCGTGCTGCGTGCTGCCGGGCTATCAGATGTATTACTTTACCGTCTTGGGCGGGCTGACCCAGCGCCCCTTGGTGCAGTATTTCCAGCCCGAACATGCCGACCAGATCGAAACGATCCCCGGGATCAAGGACATGATTGCCAAGTTCAAATAGGGGGCGGGGATGGCGCTGGTATCGCTCAGCCAAGTTCTGTCAGCCTGCCTGACCCAGCGCCGCGCTGTGGCGGGGCTGGTGGTCTTGGGCTGGGAAGACGCTGTCGCCTATGTGCAAGCGGCCGAGGCCGAGGGCTCTGCTGTGATCTTGCAAGCCGGCCCCGGGGCGCGCGCCCATACGCCCTTGCCCATCTTGGGGGCGATGTTTCGCGCCTTGGGCGAACGCGCCCGCGTGCCCGTGGTGGCTCATCTTGACCACGGCGAAACGCTGGCGGTTTGTGCCGAGGCGATCGCCTGCGGCTTCACCTCGGTTATGTATGACGGGTCAGCCCTGCCCTTGGCCGAAAACATCGCCCGCACGGCAGAAGTTGTGGCCATGGCCCATGCCAAGGGCGTGGCGGTTGAGGGTGAGTTGGGCTTTGTGGGCTATGCCTCGGGGGCGGGGCGGAGTGCTGCGCCTTCATTAGGCACCGATCCGGCGGAGGTAGCGCAGTTTGCCGCCCAAACCGGTGTCGATGCTTTGGCGGTTTCGGTCGGCAACAGCCATCTGATGACAGACACCAGCGCGCAGATCGACTGGAACCGCCTGCGTGCAGTTCAGGCGGCGGCCCCCGCGCTGCCGCTTGTGCTGCACGGCGGGTCGGGGCTGGACCACGCTTTGCGGGCACAGTTGGCGGCTAACACCACTGTGTGCAAATTCAACATCGGCACCGAACTGCGCCAAGCCTTCGGGGCGGCATTGCGGGCCAGTCTGGCCAGCGACCCCACCCGCTTTGACCGCATTGCGATTTTGCGCGACACGATTGATCCGGTCGCCCAAGCCACAAGGCGCGCGCTGCGCTCGTTGGGGCCGCCGCCCGCAATCGGCGGATAAGTCCGCCATTAAAGGGTTTTTCTCGCCCCGCCGATGGTCTAGCCTGCCGTTCAAACCAGGGAGACAACCATGGCCCAAGCGGCGCGATTAGGGGTGGATATCGGCGGCACCTTTACCGATGTGGTGCTGGATGTCGCAGGCCAGCGCCATTCCACCAAGGTCTTGACGACCTATGCCGCCCCCGAAGACGCGATTGTGCAGGGCCTGCACCGTGTCTGTGAAAAGGCGGGGATTGCGGCGTCTGACCTGACCCAGATCATCCACGGCACCACCCTTGCCACCAATGCCCTGATCGAACGGCGCGGGGCCAAGACGGCGCTGATCACCACGCAGGGCTTTCGCGATGTGATCGAAATGCGCTCGGAAAGCCGGTTCGAACAGTACGATCTGAACCTTTCGCTGCCAGACCCGCTTTTGCCGCGCAACCGGCGCTATACCGTGGCCGAACGGATCGGTGCGCGGGGCGATGTGCTGATCGCTTTGGACCGCGCCGAAGTAGAAGCGCTGACCGACACTTTGCGCGAAGCGGGCTATCAAAGCATCGCGGTGGGATTGCTGCATTCCTACGCAAACCCCGCCCATGAACGGCTGATCCGCTCGGTTCTGGAAAAGCATTTGCCCGGTGTGATGATTTCGCTGTCGTGCGAGGTGTCGCCCCAGATGCGCGAATATGAACGCTTCACCACCACGGTCGCCAATGCCTATATCAAGCCCTTGATGACCTCGTATCTGGACCGTTTGGCCGAACGCTTGGCCGCACAAGGGGCCACCTGCCCGATCTTTTTGATGCATTCCGGCGGGGGGATCATCTCGTTGCAAAGTGCGGCAGAGTTTCCGGTGCGGCTGGTGGAATCCGGCCCCGCAGGCGGGGCGGTCTTTGCGGCGGGCATTGCGGCACGCCACGGGCTGGACAAGGTGCTGTCGTTTGACATGGGCGGGACCACGGCGAAAATCTGCCTGATCCGCGGGCACAAACCCAAAACCGCGCGGGTCTTTGAAGTGGCGCGCAGTTACCGGTTCAAGAAGGGCTCCGGCATGCCCATTTCCATTCCCGTGATTGACATGGTGGAAATCGGTGCAGGTGGCGGGTCTTTGGCGCGGGTGGATGGGATGAACCAGATCCGCGTGGGGCCGCAAAGTGCGGGGTCGGAACCGGGGCCTGCGTGTTATGGGCGGGGCGGGGTGCTCCCTGCCGTCACCGATGCCGATCTGATCTTGGGCAAGCTGGACCCTGACAATTTCGCCGGTGGCACCATCCCGCTGGACACTGCCGCCGCAGCCCATGCCTTGGATCAAGCCCTTGGCCAGCCCCTATCCATGCCCACGGTCGAGGCGGCATGGGGCCTTGCCGAAGTGGTCGACGAAAACATGGCCAATGCCGCCCGCGTGCATGCGGTGGAAAATGGCGAGGATTTGTCAACCTATACCATGATCGCCTTTGGCGGTGCTGCCCCCCTGCACGCGGGGCGTTTGTGCGAAAAGCTGGGGGTGGCGCGGTGTTTGATCCCGCAGGGGGCGGGTGTTGGTTCTGCCATCGGGTTCTTGCGGGCCCCGTTCAGCTTTGAATCCAACCGCACGCAGTTCATGCCCCTTGCCCAATTCGACCCCGCCGCCGTGCGCGCCCTTTTTGCCGAAATGCAAGTCGAAGCCACGCGCTTTGTGCGCACCTGCGCGCCCACAGCGCCGATCCATGCCGAGTTCAAGGTTTACATGCGGTACAAAGGCCAAGGGTGGGAAATCCCTGTGCCCCTCACCCCCGCCCAAGCGTTAGACGCCGACCCTGCCGTATTCTTGCAGCGGTTCGAGCAAGACTATACCACGCTTTTCGGCCGTCCCGTCGCGGGGATGGCAGTGGAAATCACGCTGTGGTCGGTCAATGCCGCAACCCTTGCCGCGCCGGTCGAGGATTTGGCCCCCGTGGCGGCGCAACCTTTGCCCGTGCCCCTGGGACAGCGCCCGCTGTTTGACGCAGCTTTGGGCACCGCCCGCTCTGCTGCGATTTATGACCGTGCGTCCCTACCGCTGGGCACCCAGATTCAAGGCCCTGCGCTGATCACGGAAGAGGAAACCACAACCGTGCTGCCCTTATCACGCCAAGCGCGGATTTTGGGCGATGGCTGTATCGACATCACGGTTCAGGGGGTCTGACATGGCACGCTCGCAAGTGGTTTACCAAGTGATGTGGAACCGCCTGATCTCGATCGTCGAGGAACAGGCCCAAGCGCTGGTGCGCACGGCGTTTTCCACCTCGGTGCGCGAAGCGGGGGATTTGTCGGCGGGGGTTTATAATGCGGCAGGCCAGATGCTGGCCCAAGCGGTCACGGGCACACCGGGCCATGTGAACGCCATGGCCGATGCCGTGGCCCATTTCATCCGCCGCATCGGGCCCGACAATCTGGCAGAGGGGGATGTGTACATCACCAACGACCCTTGGGAGGGCACCGGGCATCTGCACGACATCACCGTGTGCACGCCGTCTTTCCACAAAGGCCGCCATGTGGGCTTTTTTGCCTGCACGGCGCATATCGTCGACATCGGCGGGCGCGGCTTTGGGGCAGATGGCAATTCAGTCTATGAAGAGGGGCTGTATATCCCCGCCCTAAAGCTGATCGACAAGGGCCGCTTGGATGCCACGCTGATTGCCCTGATCCGCGCCAATGTGCGCGAGCCCGATCAGGTGGTGGGCGATGTTTACGCCCTGACCACCTGCAACGAGATCGGCCACCGCCGCCTGATCGAAACCATGGTAGAATTTGATCTGGACGATCTAGACGGGATTTCGGATTTCATTCTGACCAACTCGCACCACGCCACCGTAGCACGGATCGCGGCTTTGCCGCAGGGTGCGGCCGAGGGGGCGATGACGATTGACGGCTATGACACCCCGATTGACTTGAAAGTGAAAGTCTCTTTCCACGGCGACCATGTGCTGTGCGATTGGGCGGGCACCTCGGGGTTGGACAAAAAGGGCATCAACGTGCCCTTGGTCTATACCAAGGCCTATGCCTGCTACGCGCTCAAATGCGCCATTGCGCCCGAGATTCCCAACAACGCCGCCTCGCTTGCGCCGTTCCGGATCACAGCGCCGGTCAATTCCATCGTCAACGCCCTGCACCCCGCCCCCGTGGCCCTGCGCCATGTGATCGGGCATATGGTGCCCGACACGATCTATGACGCTTTGGACAAAATTCTGCCCCGTACCGTGCCTGCCGAAGGCGCGGGGTGTCTGTGCAACTTCCAAGTCAGCCTGCGCCCGCGCAGCGATCAGGCGGCACCCTGCGATGCGGTGCGGTCTGAAGTGCTGACGTTTAACTCTGGCGGTTCCGGCGCGCGGCCCACACTGGACGGGATGAGCGCCACGGCCTTCCCCTCTGGCGTTATGACCATGCCGGTGGAGGCCACTGAACACGCAGGCCCCGTCATCATCTGGCGCAAAGAACTGCGCCCTGATTCCGGTGGGGCGGGGCAATATCGCGGCGGTTTGGGGCAGTTTATGGAAGTGGGCGCGCGCGAGGGGCACGAGTTCGACTTTTCCGCCATGTTCGACCGCCTGCACCATCCGGCGCGCGGCAGGCGGGGCGGGATGGATGGGGCACCGACCACTTTGGCGCAAGACGATGGCAGGGCTATGAAAGGCAAGGGCAAGCAATTTGTGCCCCATGGCCGCAAGGTGGTGATGGCATTTCCCGGCGGCGCTGGCTACGGTGCGCTGGCTGATCGTGACACGGCCTTGATCCGCCGCGATCTGGCTTTGGGGTATATCACACCAGCGGCCGCCCGCACCATTTACGGCTTGACCGAGGCAGAGATTGCCCAAGTCACAGCACAGGCCCGCTTAGGGGAGACGGACTGAATGACGACGAACGACGCACCAAAACGTACCTCTTATGACGTGATCATCATCGGCGGGGCGGCGACAGGGTCGGCCACGGCGTGGTTCTTGATGCAAAACCCCGATTTTAACGGCACGGTCTTGGTGGTGGAACGCGACCCGTCTTATGAATTCGCCGCCACCTCGCTGTCCAATTCCTGCATCCGCCAGCAGTTTTCAACCGAGCTGAACATCCGCATCTCGCAATTCGGGGCCGAGTTCAGCCAGAACCTGCCCCGTTATCTGGGCGAGGATGCGCCCAAGCTGAAGATCCGCAACTTTGGCTATATGTATATGGCGGCGGATGACGCCTTTGCCCAAGTGCTGCGCGCACAGGCCAAGGTGCAGGTGGCTTTGGGGGCCGAAACCCGCCTGATGACACCGGACGAGATCAAGGCCGAATACCCGTTTTATGCCGTCGACGATCTGGTTTTGGGCAGCATCAACTGCAAGGATGAAGGCTATTTTGACGGCTACACCATGTTTGACTGGCTGCGCCGCAAGGCCCGCGCCGGCGGGGCAGAGTATATCCGCAACGAGGTGGTGGCGATCACCCGCAAGGCCCACAGGATCGAAAGCGTAACCCTCGCCAGTGGCGAGGTGGTGGCCTGCGGGCATCTTGTCAACGCATCGGGCACGCGCGGGGCCAAGACGGCGGCTATGGCGGGGATCACGATCCCGATCGAACCGCGCAAGCGCTATTCGTGGATCATCGCCGCAGAACAACCCCTGTCGCGCGATCTGCCGCTGACGATTGACCCAACGGGCGTGCACTTTCGCACCGACAGCGATACGACCTATCTGGTCGGCGCGCATACCGACCATGACCCCGCCGTGGCCTTTGACGACTTTGCCATGGACCAAAGCCTGTGGCTGGACCATGTCTGGCCGATCCTTGCCACCCGAATTCCGCAGTTTGAAGCGGTTAAGGTCTTGCGCGAATGGGCGGGGCAGTATGATTACAACACGCTGGACCAGAACGCCATCGCAGGGCCGCATCCTGAGGTAGCCAACTTCTTGTTCCTCAACGGCTTTTCTGGCCATGGCTTGCAGCAATCCCCCGCCATGGGGCGCGGCACCGCCGAATGGTTGACCTACGGCGCATTTCGCACGCTGGACCTGACCCCCTTCAGCTTTGAACGCATCACCGCCAACCGCCCCCTGATCGAAGGTGCCATCATATGAACGTGCAGCCCAACAAGTTTCTGGCAAACCTGCGCGCGGGCAAACCGCAGATCGGCGTTTGGGTCGGCCTGTCCTCGCCCTTTGCGGCCGAGATCATTGCGGGGGCTGGCTTTGACTGGGCCATGGTTGATATGGAACATTCGCCCAATGATCTGACCTCGGTGCTTGGGCAGCTTCAAGCCTTTGCGGGCTATGAGACCACGGCCATGGTGCGGCCGGAATGGAACGATCCGGTGCTGGTGAAACGCTTGCTGGATATCGGGGCCTCGGGGCTTTTGTTCCCCATGGTGCAATCGGTGGCCGAGGCGCAAAAGGCTATCGCCTCCACCCGCTACCCGCCGCACGGCATTCGGGGGGTGTCGACCAGCACCAGGGCCAACAAGTTTGGCCGTGTGGGCGATTATTTCAGCAAATCCGAACCGGAATTGGCGGTTCTGTTGCAGGTGGAAACCCAAGCGGCGGTGCTTTTGGCCGATCAGATCGGGGCTGTGCAGGGCTGTGACGGGGTGTTTTTCGGGCCGGCCGACATCGGGGCCGATATGGGCATTCTGGGCCAACCCGCCGATCCGCGCATTTGGGATTTTATCTTGCCTGTGGCACGCAAGTTGATTGCGCAGGGCATTCGGGTGGGTACCTTGGTGGGCGACACCGCACTGGCTCGGCGCCTGCTGGACGAAGGCTTTAGCTTTGTCGCCTGCGGGGTGGATACGGTGATCCTGTCCAAAGGCGTCGATGCGATTGTGGCGACGATGAAGGGCTAAGCCTATCCCGCCCTTCGGGGCCTTTGCAAAGGACTGACCATGACACTCAAACGCCTTGTGCTGACAGGGGCCGCTGGCCGCCTTGGGTCTTACCTGCGCGAACCGCTTGCAAAACTGGCGGATGACTTGGTGTCGTCTGACATGGTGGAAAGCTTGGGGCCGCTTTATGCGGGCGAGCGGTATCAGCGCGCCGATCTGGCCGACAAGGGCGCGATCCACGATCTTCTGGCAGGGGCCGATATGGTGGTGCATTTCGGTGCCATCAGCGACGAGGCCAGTTTTGAAGACATCCTAGGCCCCAATATCATCGGCGCTTACAATGTGTGGGAGGCGGCTTATCAACACGGCCTGCGGCGGGTCGTCTATGCCTCGTCCATCCATGCGGTGGGGATGTATCCCAAGGCTGAGTTTATCGGCACCGATGTGTCCCACCGACCCGATACGTTCTATGGTCTGGCCAAGTGCTTTGCCGAGGATCTGGGCCGGATGTATTGGGACAAGCGCGGGCTTGAATCGGTGCATCTGCGCATTTTGTCTTGCGCGCAGGTGACATCGGCGCGCGCCTTGGGCACGTGGCTGTCGTATGACGACCTGATCCGCCTTGTCACCTGCGCAATAGATACGCCGACAACCGGCTTTAGCGTGGTCTACGGTGTGTCCAACAACGACCGCGCGCCCGTCGACAATGCCAAGGCCAGCCATTTGGGCTTTCGCCCGCAAGACAATGCCGAGATCTTTGCCGCCCAAATTCTGGCCGACGCCCCGCGCCCTGACCCCACCGACCCTGCCCAAACCTGCCACGGCGGGGCCTTTGCCGCCGTGGGCTTGGGTCAAAGCGGCAAAGCGCAGATGAACATCGTCGACGATACCAAAACGGCCTAAGCCGAGGCCGCCCCCAACAGCGCCAAATCCTGCGCCGTCAGCGCCAAGGTCGCTGCCGCCACCAGATCGCGCACCTGTGCGGGATTGGTGGCCGAAGCGATCGGCCCCGTCAGCCCCGGTTGGGCTGCCACCCAAGCCAAAGCCACCTGCGCACAGGTGGCGCTGTGCTGGGCTGCCACGCTGTCCAACGCATCCAAAATCGCCAAGCCGCGCGGGGTGCGGTAGCCGTCAAGGCTGCCCTTGCGCGCCTTCCCCTCGGTAGAGGCGGCGGTGCGGTAAAGGCCCGACAGAAAGCCAGAGGCAAGGCCATAGTACGGGATCACGCCCAAGCCTTGCGCCACACACAGCGCCAGCATCGGGCCTTCTAGCGCGGCGCGGTCATACAGGTTGTATTCCGGCTGGATCGAGGTGTAGCGCGGCAAATTGTTTTGGTCGGCGGTGCTCAACGCCGCTTGCAATTGCGCCACGCTGAAATTCGACGCCCCGATCGAGCGCACCTTGCCGGCCTTGATCAAGCGGTCATAGGCGGCCAAGGTTTCGGTCTGGGGCACGGAGTCGTCAGGGCGGTGCGAGAAATAATGGTCGATCACCTCGACCCCCAGCCGTTTCAAACTGCCCTCAACCGCCTGTTCGATCCAGCGCGCCGACAGGCCCTTGGCAGGGTGGCCCGCAGCGTCCAGCCCCATGTCACTGCCCCCTTTGGTGATCAGCACGATTTTGTCCCGCTTGCCCGGCCGCGCCTTTAACCAGCGGCCAATCACGCTTTCACTTTCCCCGCCCTTATGGCCGGGCACCCAAGCCGAATAGACATCGGCGGTGTCGATGGCGTTTAGCCCCGCCTCGGTTGCGGCATCCAGCACCGCAAAAGAGGCGGCTTCATCCGCCGTCCAGCCAAAGACATTGGCCCCCAAAACCACGGGGGCGACAGACAAGCCGGACTGGCCGAGGGGGCGGTATTGCATGGGGGCTCCTATCGAAAAGGGGGGTGTGGTCAAACTAGCACAAAGCGCCCTACAGCCCCAGTGCCGCCGCGACGCGGGATTGGAAATAAAGCACGCCTTTTTCATGCCGACCCGACAAGGGGCCGGGGCTATAACCGCCCGCTTGGTAGTTGCGGTGGGTCGAGACGCAGACCTCGTAATCCTCGCGCACCACGGCCAAGGTGCCATTGACCGAACGCGCCCTTGCGGGGGCGGCTGCCTCGGATGTGTCAGCGAAGAAGAAAGTGTAGTGCTGATCTGTCCGGTCGACCGACACCGGATCAATCCGGCTGACATTCATGCCGCCGTCAAACAGCGACAGGGTCCAGTTGGGCCACATCCACAGCCACTTGCCGCGATAAAACAGCCCCTCTTTCGGCGGGGCCGTCATGCGAACAAAGCCTGTGTGGGCGGTGGTTTCAAAGGATTCAAAGTCGATGGCGGCGTAGAACGACGGATGCGTGCCGGGGATATGGTACCCTTCGACGAAATTGTCGGTGTAAACTTTCCAATTGGCATCAAAGCTGACACTCGCTTGGTCGGTGGCCTGATAGGTTTCCAAAGGCTCGTCGGCCAATTCGGCGGGAAGATCGCCGAGTTGGTCAAGAAGCGAGGTCTGCGGATCGACAGCGGCAAACAAAAGCCCGCGCCATTCGGCCAGATGAACGGGCTCTAGCGGCCAATCTTCGGGGATGATGGCGGGATCGCGGCCAAACCACGGGGCTTGTACCAAGCGGCCGGTGTCGGCAAAGCTCCATTTGTGATAGGGGCACACGATCAGGCCGCAGTCCCCTGCACCGTTCAAAAGCCGCGCACCCCGATGGCGGCAGATGTTCTTAAAGCCGCGCAAGACCCCGTCTTTGCCCCGAATGGCAAAGACGCCAAATCCCGCGATATCCAGCGTCAGATATTGGCCAACATGGGCCACCGCGCTGGATGGGCCCATGAACTGCCATGTGCGCAGGAAGATCTGGGCGCGTTCGTCCTGCCAGACCGCGGCGCTGGTATACAGTGTCGCAGCAAGGTTCAGCGATTGCGCGGAGGTGGCTGTTTGCATGGCACGGGCTTTCACATGGATTGTGGCAGATGCTGCGCTATCGCCCCCTTGGCGTCAATCACCCTGCCCCAGATAGGGCGTGCGCATCGGGCCAACCGCATTGGCATGCGAAGAAAACCCCTCATACGCTGCCAATTTCTGCGCCGCCTGCGACATGGCAGGCCAGCCCTTGGCCGTGACATAGCCTATCGAACTGCGCTTCATGAAATCCATCACCGACAGCGGCCCATGGCTGCGGGCGCCCGCCGAGGTGGGCAGCACATTGTTCGGCCCCAAGCAGAAGTTGGCCACGCTGACAGGCGTATGTGGCCCCAACAAAATCTCGGCCGCTTCGGTCAATTCGCCCAGATGTTCAAAGGGGCGGGTCGAGAGGATTTCCAGATGTTCGGGGGCATAGTCGTTGATGAAATCGTAAGCCGCAGCCAAAGACGGTGCCAGAATAATCCCGCCAAAGCGCCCCGTCAGAACCGTTTGCGAAAAGCCGCGCCGTTGGTCGGTCATCTGCACCCAATGGGCGGGCAGGGCATCAAGCGCCTGATCGACGACCGTTTGCGAGGTCGTCACCAGCCAAGCGCAAGAATCGGGGCCGTGTTCGGCCTCTATCAGCAAATCCAAGGCCGCCAAGCCGCCGTGCACTGTGCCGTCGTCAAAGATGATGCATTCCGACGGGCCAGCCGGCAGGCCCGGGTCAATCACATCGGCCAAAAGCCGCTTGGCCGCCACCACATAGGGCGACCCCGGCCCCATGATCTTGACCGCGCGGCCCACAGTTTGGGTGCCGTATGCCGCCGCAGCCACCGCTTGCGCGCCGCCGACCTTATAGACCGTCTCGACCCCCGCCAGCTTGGCCGCAACCAAGGTTGCCGCATCCACCCCGCCATCGGGCATGGGCGGGGTAAAGATCGCCAGATCCCGCACCCCCGCCAGCACGGCAGGCACCGAGGTCATCATGGTCACCGATGGAAAGCTGCCCTTACCGCGCGGCACATAAAGTGCAGCCGAGCGCAGCGGGGTGAACCTGTCCCCCGCAAAGGCCCCCGGGCGGATTTCTTTCAAAAACATCGGGTCGGGCCGTTGCTCTTCATGAAACGACCGGATGTTGGCGATCGACCAGCGGATCGTCTCGGTCAGGTCGGGGTCCAGCGTGGCAAAGGCTGCGTCAAATTCCGCAGCACTGGCTTTGAGCGCGTCAGGCCGCAGGCCCACAGCACCATCAAGCGCTGCACCGTAGCGCGCCAAGGCCACATCGCCCTCGGCCTTCACAGCCGCGATGATCGGGCGCACGGTGTCAAAAAACCCCGTCAGATCGGCGGCAGAGCGTTGCAACAGCGCGTCGCGCTCGTGCCGCGACAGGCCCGCCAGTTTGACCACAGTGACCTGCGCCATATTCTACTCCCTTCAAATAGATGACAAATACCCGCCATCAATGCCCAAACACTGCCCCGTGATATAGGCCGACGCATCAGACGCCAAAAAGATAACCGCCCCCGCCAAATCCGCCCCCACACCAAAGCGGCGCTGCGGAATTTTGGCCAGCATCGCCTCGGCCCAAGCGTGATCTTGGTAGAACACCTCGGTCAGATCGGTGCGAAAATAGCCCGGCGCTATGGCATTCACCCGCACCCCGCGCGCCGCCCATTCGGTGGCCAAAGCGCGCGTCATGCCCAACAGGCCCGACTTTGAAGACCCATAAGGTGTCGCCGTCGGCACCCCCACAAACGAGGTGAGCGAGGCCAGATTGACCACCGACCCCCGCCCCCGCGCCAGCATCCCCTTGGCCACCGCTTGGGTGGTGAAAAACGCGCCCTTCAGATTGGTGTCAACGATATGGTCCCACAGGGCGGGCGTCACCTCGATTGACGGGGCCACGTGTTCGACGCCTGCATTGTTGATCAAAATGTCGATCGGCAGGTCTTGCAAGGCAGGGGCTAAAGCCTCGGTGTCGGTCTGGTCTAGCGCCAGCAGCGTCACCTTGCGCCCCAAAGCGCGAAGCTGGTCAGCGGTGTCGTCCAAGGCGGCCAGACTGCGCGCGGTTATCACCAGATCAGCCCCCGCTTGCCCCAAGGCCAAAGCCATCGCCGCGCCCAACCCACGGCTGGCCCCCGTCACAAGGGCCGTGCGCCCCGCAAGTGAGAATAGCTGCACCATGATCACCTCCCCCGCCATCTTGCGGGGCTTTCGCGCAAAGCGGAAGGGTCAATCCCCGTAGGGTGGGTGAAACCCACCAAACCCCATCCCCAAACCCCGTAGGCTGGGTGAAACCCACCGCACCCGATCTGACCACATCACAGCCTAAATTACACCCGATCCCAGACAAATCCGCGATTGATCTGGGTGTCAAAGCGTGTTTGCTTGTCGCGAGCACACAAAGCCCCACGGGGCCATCTTAGTGGAGAATGTGACGATGAAAGCATCTATTCTTTCGGGCCTGACACTGGCCGCGATTATGGGCCTGTCGACTGCGGCATCAGCAGGCGAAATCAAGCTGGGCATGACAACATGGGTTGGCTACGGCGAGATCTTCTTGGCCAAAGAACTGGGCTATTTCTCTGACGCCGGCTTGACCGTTGATCCGCAGATCATCGAGGAAGCCTCGTTGACCATGGCAGGTGTTGCATCGGGCGAACTGCAAGGCACGGCGGCCACGATTGACGAGATCATGAAATACCGCTCGGACGAGATGTGCTTTAAGGCCATCTACGCCCTTGATGACAGCCACGGCGGCGACGGCATTTTGGCCCCGAACGATGTGAACACCATCGCCGACCTGAAGGGCCGCGATGTGGGCATGAACGAAGGGTCGGTCAGCCAGTTCTGGTTTAACATCCTGCTCAAGCAAGCAGGGATGACGGAAAAAGATGTCACCATCGTCAACATGACCGCTGACGATGCCGCAGCCGCCTTTATGGCCGGGCAAATCCCCGTCGCCGTGACATGGGAGCCGCATCTGACGCTGGCCAAAGAACAAAAGATCGGCAAGGTGCTGGTATCGTCTGACCAGACGCCGGGCCTGATTGTCGATGTGATCGCGCTGCGCTGCGATGTGATCGAAAAGCAGCCCGAGGATGTCAAAGCCTTGGTCGCGGGTTTGCAAAAGGCGCATGAGTATTTGCTGGCCAATCAAGACAAGGCCTACGAGATCATGGCCGCAGGGGTGGGCGGCTGGCTGTCGGACCCCAAGGATTTCGCAGCCTCGGCCGCGGGCGTGCAGTTCTATGGCAAAGATCGCAACGCCGAATTCTTCAAAGACGGTGCGGCGGGCGAATCGGGTAAGCTGGTCACCTTGGGCGGCGAGATTTGGGGGGGGTTGGGCAAATTGCACATGGATGTGACCTACGATCAGTTGGTCGACACGTCTTTTCTTGCCCAGTAACCGCTTTTGACCATAAGCAACGGGTCGAAGCCCTTGGCTTCGGCCCGTTTACACAAGGTGCCCACGGTGTCCGAAAAATCGCGTCTTTCCATGGCCTTCGTGCCCTATCGCCCGATACCCGTGGCCTTGGCCATCAGCTTGGGGGCTGCGGTCTGGGCCTTGGTGCTGGTCGGGTGGATGTGGCTGACCTACGGCGGGCGGGTGCCCGAGATGTTTTTGCCCGCCCCCGGCAAGGTGCTGATGACCGCGGGGCGTTTGATTGCGGATGGGTCGTTGATGATGCACACCGCAGCCTCGGCCCAAGTGGTGCTGGTGGGGTTTGTGATCTCGTCCATCGTGGCGGTGCCTTTGGGGCTGTATATGGGCACCTATAAGGCGGTGCAGGCGGCGCTGGACCCACTGGTCAACTTTATCCGCTATCTGCCCGTCACGTCCTTTGTGCCGCTGTTTATTCTGTGGATCGGCATCGGGATCGAACAGCGCGTGTCGGTGATCATCTTTGGCACGTTTTTTCAGCAACTGGTGATGATCGCCGATGCGGCGCGCTCTGTGCCGCGCGATTTGGTCAATGCGGCCTATACTTTGGGCACCAAGCGGTCGACCACAGTGCGCCATATTGTCTTTCCCGCCAGCCTTCCGGCGGTGCTGGATATTCTGCGGGTGACGGTGGGCTGGGCTTGGACCTATCTTGTCGTGGCAGAACTGGTCGCGGCCAAGTCGGGGCTGGGGTATATTTCGCTCAAAGCCATGCGGGGCTTTCAGGTCGATATCATTTTTCTGGCCATCGCGATGATCGGCATTTTGGGGCTTATCACCGATCAGGGCTTTCGTTTGCTGCGGCGCTTTGTCGCCCCTTGGGCGGTGTAAGATGACACAATCTGCCGATATCGCTGTGTCTAGCGTCACCCTGCGCTATGGGTCGGGCGAAAAGACGGTGCTGGCGCTGGACGGACTGTCGCTGGACGTGAAGCCCAACGAATTTGCCGTGATCGTGGGGCCATCAGGCTGCGGCAAATCCAGCCTGCTGTATCTGATCGCCGGGCTAGAGGATCGCACCGGCGGGGCCATCACGGTAGGCGGCCAAAGTGTTGACGGGCCCGGGCCAGATCGGGGCATGGTGTTTCAAAGCTACACGCTGTTCCCATGGCTGACGGTGGCGCAAAACGTCGCCTATGGCCCGCGCCGCAGGGGCCTGGGCGAAGACGAACGCAACCGTCTGGTGCGCCATTATTTGGCCGAAGTGGGCCTTGCGGGCTTTGCCGATCACTACCCCGCCCAGCTTTCGGGCGGGATGAAGCAGCGCGTGGCCATTGCCCGCGCCTTGGCCAATGATCCGGCGGTCTTGCTGATGGATGAGCCCTTTGGCGCCCTAGACAGCCAAACGCGCCATGCGATGCAGCGTTTGTTGTTGCGGGTGTGGGATCACAGCCAAAAGACCGTGCTGTTTGTGACCCACGACATCGAAGAGGCGATTTTGCTGGCCGACCGTGTCTTTGTCATGTCCGGACGGCCCGGCCAGATCCGCAAGGTTCTGAGCGTCGATTTCCCCCGCCCCCGCTTGGGCGACATCGTGCTGGATCCGGCCTTTATCGCCATGAAGCGCGAGATTATGGGCCTGTTGCGCGCCGATGAAGAGGGCGAGGATTAACAGCCCCCTAAAAGCTGTCGTCGTCATCTCCGTCGCCGCGTGGGCCAGAGCGCAGCTCTTCTGGCAAGACAGCGGGCGGGGCGGCCCCGCCGTAAGGGTCTTGCAGCAAGGTCGCGGCCAAGCGGGCGGCGTCGGGGGTTGCTGACATAAGCACGCTCAATTGGTCCATGTCGGCCGCAAACCGCGCCGCACTGATGGCCCCCGCATCGCTCAGCTTTTGCAGCTCGCGGTGCACTTCCACGGCGTATTCGGCCAGCCCCATCGCCGCAGTCGCGCGCCCGTTGGTCAGGTCTTGGTGAACGGCATGGGCAAAGGTGTACAAGATCACCTGCACCAAAGCCTCGGCCCCGCTATGGCCTTCGGCGATGCGCTGCGTTGCCAGCATTTCCCCCGCCATGGTCAGATCAATGCCAAGGCCAGATAGCACCTCGCGCAGCGCCTCGATCGCATCGGGGTCAGCATCGCGGGGGGCAGTGGCGGGTGGCATCGGCGTGCCGCCCAGTTCCTCGGTAAAGCCCACAACCGCGCGGCGTTTAACGGGCTTGGCCGGCGCGCGCGGTGAAGGGGACGGGGTTGGATCTTGCACGTCCAAGACCAGTTCCGGCTCGGATGCCGCCTCGACACTCTCAGCCAAGGGGGCAAGGGGCGGCTCTGGGGCTCGCGGGGCTGCCATTTCCGACAGGGCCATACGGCCCGCCTCGGTCAGGTGCACCACCAGCAGCGTTGGCGCCCCGAACAAGCGCCGCAAGAAGGGGGCGCGGCGCGATGTCTCGACGATCAGGCCAAGGGATTTGATGCGCGCGTAAGAGCGGCCAAACTCTACCCCGCGCCCGCGCGTGGCCACCGACAGCGCATCGCGCCCGACCGACCCGTCAACGGCCTGAAGTTCAGCGATGGTCTTAAGCAACGTGCGCTCTGACGGATCCAGCGGTTTGTCCTGCATCATGCCCCCAAGATTGCGAAGGTTCGCATCGCATTCCCGCAGGCCAGCGTCAATGGCCCGCTTGTCTTTGCACCAAGACCAAAGCGCGGTAGTGTGCGGCGGTGCCCAAGGCAAGGCGCTGAAAGGACAGACCCATGCGCGCGCTTTCCCCCCGATGCCCGCAGGCGCGGTTATGAGCGACATTTTGGCCCAAGCCCTGCGGCTATGGGGCTTGCAGGATTACACGGCCCCGCTGGTCGCCGCGCGCGAGAACCTTGTGTACCGCGTCGACGCCCCCCACCCTTTGGCCTTGCGCGTGCATCGGCGCGGGTTGCGCAGCCGTGCGCAGCTTTTGTCGGAACTGGACTGGATGGCAGCGCTTGCCCAGCGCGGCCTGTCGGTGCCGCGCCCGCAACCGGCGCTGGACGGCGCGCTGTGTCACGAGGTGGACGGCCAGATTGTCGATGTGCTGGGCTGGTTAGAGGGGGTGGCGATGTGCATCGGCGGCCACCTGAACCCGCTCGTGGACGGTGTACCCGCGTATCGGTCTTTGGGGCAGGCTATGGCGCTGTTGCATCGCTACAGCGACGACTGGACCGCGCCTTTAGCCTTTGACCGCCCCGTCTGGGACGCTCAAGGCCTTCTGGGCGACGCCCCGCTTTGGGGCCGCTTTTGGGAGAACCCGCTGTTGAGTGCAGCGCAAACGTCTCTGCTGACGCGGGCACGCACCCACGCCTTGGCGCAGCTCTTGGCCCTTCAGGGGGCCGATTATGGCTTGATCCACGCCGATCTGGTGCAAGAAAACGTGCTAATCGGCACAGGCGGGCCGCATCTGATCGACTTTGACGACGGCGGCTTTGGCTATCGGCTGTTCGACATGGCCACCGTCTTGAACTTTATCCTGCGCGAGCCCGATCCCGCCCCGCTGCAAGCGGCCTTTGTGCAAGGCTATCTGGCGACACGCGCCATTGACCTGACCCATCTGCCGCTGTTCCAAGCCATCCGCGCGTTTTCCTATGTCGGCTGGATCATCCCGCGCCTGTCAGAACCCGGCGCTGAGGCGCGGCAAAGGCGGTTTGTCACCTTGGCCTGCCAGATGGCAGAAGACTTGTTACAGCCGTAATTTTTTTAAAAATTCTGCCGCCACATTGACACAGGCCATCCGCGCACCCCGCCATGTGTGGTATTTGTGCAGATGCAGCATGTTCTGCCACCAGACAGGCACGGCGTGGGGCAAAGATGCCCTTTGCACAAGCTTTTGAAGGGATTGGGGCAAAAAGTGTCACATCGCCGTTGCAGAAACACGCTAGACGGGCAGCAAAATACTTGGTGGCGGTTCGACGGAACCGCCGCAGCCCGCCGTAAAGACCACAATGCCCCAAGGGGCGCGCCGGAAGGGGACGATCAGATGAGACTGCACCCAGCCGATTTCTTGCCTGCGGGCGCTTTGGTGACCCCCGCCCCCTGCCCGCAACCAGCCCGCCACTTTCCGGTGCTGTTCCTGTCAGACCTGCATCTGGGCTCGCGCGCATGCCGTGACGATCTGCTGTTGTCGTTCCTTCAGGCCCATACGGCAGATGTGATTTACCTTGTCGGCGATATCATTGACACATGGCTGCCCTTGGGCGCGCATTGGACAGCGGCGCAGCAACAAGTGCTGGCGATCTTGTTTGACCGCGCCCGCCACGGGGTGCGGCTGGTCTTTACCCCCGGCAACCACGACGCGTTCTTTCGCCGCTTCATCGGGCAGGCGATGTTGGGCGTGGAAATCCACGACCGCATCCTGCACAAGGCCGCCGATGGCCGCCGCTATCTGGTGGTGCACGGCGATGAAACCGATCTGTTCGACGCGAAATTCCCCAAACTCTCGCGCCTGTCGACGCGGATCGACAGTGGCGTGCGCGGGTTGATCGGCTGGATCAACGCCCGCCGCGAGCGCCGCGGCCTGCCAAAATCCAATTTGGCCGAGCGGCTGGTCAAACACTTTAACGACATGATCCGTGCTTGCGATGCCTTTGAAGAGCGTCTGTCGGAGGTGGCCCGCCGCCATCAAGCCGATGGCATCATCTGCGGCCATTTCCACAAGCCCGCCCTGCATGCCGATCACGGGGTAGAATATGCCAACTGCGGCGACTGGGTGGAAAACGCCACCGCCTTGGCCGAAACGGCGGGCGGTCGCCTTGTGCTGATTGATTGGGCCGCCCATGGGGTGGAAAGTGCCAGCGCCGCGCGGCTTGCTCTGGAAATGGGCGCCCAACCGGTGCATATGGGATTTGCGCAAGCCGCCCAAAGGTGATCGGGCGGCGCGGGATTTTGGCAAGGGCGTGACTATGGGCTTGGCCCTGATTTTGGCAACATTCATCGCGGTTTGCATGGCCGTGCAAGGGGCGGGCGTGGGCTTGGCGCTGGCGGCTTTGTGGCGCAGGCCTGCGGGCGGGCCTGCGGTCTTGCCACCTGTCACGGTGCTGCGCCCGATCTGCGGGATCGAGAATTTTCTGGAAGAAACACTGGAATCCACCTTTCGTCTGGATTACCCGCGCTTTGAGCTGATCTTTTGCGCGGCTGATCCTGCCGACCCTGCGGTAGGGCTGGTGCAAAAGCTGATCGCGCGGCACCCGTCGGTTGCGGCGCAGGTTTTGACAGGCGATGATAGGGTTTCAGGCAACCCCAAGCTGAACAATCTGGTCAAAGGCTGGCAGGCGGCGGGATATGACCATATTTTGATGTCAGACAGCAATGTGATCTTGCCCCCGGACGCCCTGCGCCGCTGCATGGCCGAATTTACGCCGCAGACGGGGTTGGTGTCTTCCCCGCCGATTGGCATTCGGCCAGACGGCTTTTGGGGCCGTGTGGAATGCGCGTTTTTGAACACCTTTCAGGCGCGCTGGCAAATGGCAGCCTCGCGGTTGGGGCAGGGGTATGCGCAGGGTAAGATGCTGTTCTGGGACCGGAAGGTGCTAGAGTCTGCGGGCGGTATTGCCGTGCTGGGGCGCGAGATGGCGGAAGATGTGGCCTCGACCAAAACCGTGCGCGCGCAAGGTAAGGTGGTGCGCTTGCCTGCGCGGTTCTTTGCCCAACCCATCGGGGCACGGCAAGGTGCTGTGGTCTGGCGGCGTCAGGTGCGGTGGGCCAAAGTGCGCCGTATGGGCTTTTTGGCGCTGTTTTTGCCCGAACTGCTGGCGGGCGCGGCCTTGCCCTTTGTGGCCCTGCTGGTGTTGGTCGCCATGGGCGCGCCGCTGTGGTGGGTGCCGGCCTTTTTGGGGCTGTGGTACGGGGCCGAGTATCTTTTGGCCGCCGCGGGCGATTGGCCCCGCGCCCCTGCCGATCTGGCAGCATGGATGACCCGCGATGCCTTGCTGCCCGCCTTATGGTTTGCCGCTTGGGCTGGCAATTCCTTTGAATGGCGCGGCAATGCCATGACCGCTGCCGAAGTGGCCCCCCCCAAGGACAAGCCCTGATGGCGCAAGATGCCGTCTTGGCCCTGATGCAGGCCCATGGCCTGTGGCTGGTCGGCCCCTTGGCGGTGATCGAAGGCCCGATTGTCACCGTGATTGCGGCTTACCTTGCCAAGCTGGGCTATATGCAAATCTTCGCGGTTTATGCGGTGTGTGTGCTGGGCGATCTGATCGGCGATGCGATGTATTACTGGATCGGCCGCCTAGGTCCCGCCCTTTTGCCCGACCGTTGGCTGGCCCGTCTGGGCATGACAGAGGCACGCCAGCTGTCGCTTGAGGGGCATTTTGCCTCCAAGGGCGGCTGGACGATCCTGTTGGGCAAGTGGACGCATTCGGCGGGCTTGCCGATCATGCTGGCCTCGGGCGCGGCGCGGATGAACTTTTCGGCCTATATGGCCTATAACGTGGTGGGCACCTTGCCCAAGACGGCGGTGTTCACGCTGATCGGCTGGTTCATCGGGTCGGCCTATGCGGCGGTGGACACGTGGATCTGGCGCATCTCGCTGGGCTTGGTGGTGGGGCTGGCGGTGGTACTTTTGGCGATATGGCAGCGCAGACGGCCATGAAACTGACGTGCGTCATCCCCGCTTATAACGAACAGGCCCGCATCGGGGCTGTGCTGTCAGCGGTGCTGGGCCACCCGTTGATTGACGAGGTGCTGGTGGTGGATGACGGGTCGCGCGATGCAACCTCGGCTGTGGTGCGCGGCTTTGCGCAGGCGCGTCTGATCACCTTGGCACAAAACGGCGGCAAGACGGCGGCCTTGGCGCGCGGCTTTGCCGAGACGCGGTCAGAGGTGATCTTGCTGATAGATGCCGATCTGGTCGGTCTGTCGCCCGCCCATCTGACGGCGCTGATTACGCCCTTGATGCAAGGCGACGCTGCCATGTCGATCTCGCTGCGCGACAACGCCCCGGCTTTGTGGCGCTGGATCGGGCTGGATTACATCTCGGGCGAGCGCGCCATCCGGCGCGATCTGCTGGCGGGGCAGGAAGAAGCGTTGCTGCGCCTGCCGAAGTTTGGCTTTGAGGTGTTCTTGAATGGCCTGACCCTGAAAGCCCGCGCGCCTTTGGCCGTGGTGCGCCTGCCCGGGGTGAAAAGCCCGCTGAAATCGGCGAAATACGGGTTTTGGACCGGGGTTTGGGGCGATGTCTTGATGCTGCGCGACCTGATGCGCGCCGTGCCGCCCTTGGGGCTGATCCGGCAGATTGTGGGCATGCGCCGCTTGCGGGTGTAGGGCGGGTGAGGCGAGAGTGCGGCGGGGCCTTTGCGCATCAAACGGCGCGGATTTTATTGGAACGGTCTTGACCCAAAGCGCGGGCAGGTTATGGTAGCCTGTATTTTATCATCATGTTTTCCACCAGCGCAGTTTTTTCGCTATGAAATTGACCCTCACCAAGGCGCAAGCTGACCTGCTGAAACGTTTGAAGATCACCAAATATCACGGCGCGGCCTTTGCTGCTTATCCTGCAGGGGCCGTCGTGGCGGCCCGACCGGGAAGCATCGTAGAATCCTTCACCCGTCATCCACCCGGCAAACTGATGCAGATGGGGGCCTTTAGCTATGCCAACGACAACCCGTTTGACAAAGGGTTGCTGCAGGTGGGGCGCTATTGCAGCTTGGCGATTGGATTGCGCGTCTTGGAGGGTCACCACCCCTTAGAGGCGGTGACCACGGGGAAGTATTTCTACGGTCCTTTTTACAAGGCGGGCAATATCCCCGACGACTATGTGTACCGCGCCAAGACAGAGCCGATCGCTCAGACTTACGGGCCGATTGAAGTGGGCCATGATGTCTGGATCAGCGCGCATTGCACCATTAAGGCGGGGGTCCGCATCGGGCACGGAGCGGTGATTGCCGGCGGGGCGAATGTGGTCAAGGATGTAGAACCCTATGCCATTGTCGGGGGCAATCCGGCAAAACGCATCCGCTTTCGCCATACGCCCAAATTGCGCGCCCGACTTTTGGCACTGGCGTGGTGGGATATCTCGCCGCGCATTCTGCGTGATTTGAACATGCAAGATCCCACAGATTTCTGTACCCGATTAGAGCGGATGAAGGCCGAGGGCCACCTGATCCCCTTCACCCCCGCCAAGGTGCAAGTGACAGAATCGGGCCAATTCGAGGTGATCGACGCGGGCAGCGCATAGGCGCGCGCAGACCTAAGCCTTCACCCGTGCCCCTGTCGGATCATACAGCGGATCGAAGGTCGCGGTGCAGGGCACGCGGTCGGCGGCCACCTCCAGCTCCCAAGTCCCGCTGGCCAGATAGGCGGCGTCCACGCCCGTGCGGCGCACATAGCCCATTCCGACGGGATGCCCAACCGTATGGCCAAACCCGCCCGACGACAGCCAGCCCACACGTTCGCCGTTGCGATAGATCGTCTCGCGGCCCAGCAAGATCACCTCGGGGTTGGCCACGGCAAACGTTGCCAGACGCTTTTTCACGCCGCCCGCGATCTGGGCCGCAATCGCCTCACGCCCGCGAAAGCTCAGGCCGGATTTCATCTTGACCGCCCAAAGCAGCCCGGCTTCCACCGGCGTGTGGTCTGGCCCAATGTCAGACCCCCAAGCGCGGTAGCCCTTTTCCAGCCGCAGCGTTTCAATCGCACGGTAGCCTGCGTTGACCAGCCCCAGATCGTGGCCCGCCGCCATCAGCGCCTCGTAGACTGTCACGGCCATTTCGCTGGGCAGATGCAATTCCCAGCCCAATTCGCCCACATAGGTCACCCGCAGCGCCAGCACGGGGCAGCGCGCGACCGAGATGCGCTGCGCACGGCCAAAGGGGAAGCCTGCGTTAGACAGGTCATCATCGCAGACCCGCGCCAAGACCGCCCGCGCCTGCGGCCCCATCAAGCTGAGGACCGAAAAGGCCGAGGTGACATCAACCAGTTGCACATCGCCGCACAGGTTCTTGCCGATCCAATGTGCGTCATGCGTGGCAAAGCCGGTGCCGGTGGTGATGTAGAATTCGTCCTGCGCCACGCGCGCCACGGTCACATCCGCCTCGATCCCGCCACGGTCGTTGAGCATCTGGGTGTAGGTCAGGCTGCCCACGGGCCGGTCGACATTGCCCGCAGCGATCCAATTCAGCGCCTTGGCCGCATCGGGGCCTTTGAGGGTGAATTTGGCGAAAGACGATTGGTCAATCAGCACCGCCGCCCCGCGCGCGGCGAGATGCTCGCGCTTGACCGCGTCAAACCAGCCGGGGCGTTGATAGGAATAGCGGTCTTTGGGCTCCTCACCCTGCACCGCAAACCAGTTCGGCCGTTCCCATCCCAGCTTTTCGCCAAAACACGCCCCCGCCGCCTTAAGATGCGCATACAGCGGCGAGCGGCGGGTGGGGCGGGCCGAGGTCATCTCTTCCGACGGCCACGCGATGGTGTAGTGTTTGCCGTAAGCTTCCACGGTGCGGTCGCGCACATAGTCAAGCGCGCGGTGCACCCCGCCAAAGCGGCGGATGTCGACGGGCCACAGGTCATAGGGGGCTTCACCCTTGGCGACCCATTCCGCCAAAGCCATCCCCGCCCCCCCGCCCGAGGCGATGCCAAAGGCATTAAACCCCGCGCCGATAAAGCAATTGGCCAGTTCCGGCGCTTCGCCCAAAATAAAGTTGCCATCCGGCGTAAAGCTTTCCGGCCCGTTGAGCAGTTGTTTCACCCCCGCCTTGGCCAAGGCGGGCACGCGGGCAATAGCGTTGTCCATGAATTGTTCGTAATGGTCCCAGTCGGGGGTGAGGGTTTCAAAGTGAAAGCCTGCCGGAATGCCGCCTTTGGCCCACAGCTTGGGATTGGGCTCGTAACCGCCCCAGACCAGCCCGCCGACCTCTTCTTTCCAATAGGTCAGCCGATCCGGATCGCGCAGCGTGGGCAGGGTGCTGGTGACACCCGCAATCGCCTCGGTGATCATATATTGGTGTTCGACCGACACCAGCGGCACGTTGACCCCCACGGTTGCCGCCAAGTCGCGCGTCCATTGGCCGGCGCAGATCACGACCTTTTCGCACGCAATCGTCCCGAAGGGAGTCTCCACCCCCGTAATCCGCCCATCTTCCACCACAATCCGCGTGACAGGCGTGTCTTCGAATATCTTCACCCCCGCCATCCGCGCCCCGCGTGCAAGGCTTTGGGTGATGTCGGACGGGTTGGCCTGCCCGTCGGTCGGCAAATAGGCCGCGCCGACCAGATCGTCGATGGTCATCAAGGGCCACAGATCTTGCGCCTCTTTCGGAGTCAAAAGGTGCATCTCTAGGCCAAAGGAATGGGCGGTGGTGGCTTGGCGTTTCACTTCCGTCCACCGTTCGGCATTGCAGGCCAGCCGCAGACCGCCGTTCATCTTCCAGCCGGTTTGCAGGCCAGTCTCGGCCTCGAGCCGTTTGTACAGATCGACCGAATAGCCCAGCAACTGAGTGATATTGGCGCTGGTGCGCAACTGGCCGACCAAGCCCGCGGCATGAAACGTGGTGCCCGAGGTCAGCTTTTTGCGTTCCAGCAGGACCGTGTCGGTCCACCCCAGCTTGCCCAAGTGGTAAGCGGTTGAACAGCCTACGATGCCCCCGCCAATGATGACGGCTTTGGCGGTGGTGGGTAGGTCCATGATATCCTCAAACGTGGCGCAGGGCGTCTTGCGCCAAGCGGTAGGTGGACAGGGTCGTGGCGGTATAGGCCGCGTAATCAAAGTCTAGCGTGGAATGCAGTTCCGACACCATGGACCAAAGCGCCTCCCGCAGGGCGGCGGCGGCTTTCATCGCCAGATAGCGCCGCCAAAGGCCGGCATCGAGCGCGCCGAAATAGGATTTGAGCATCCCTTCCTCTTGCGCAGACGACAGCGCCGCGTTGGCGGCCAGCCCGCCCAGATCGAACAGCGGCGATCCCCAGCCGGCATAGTCCCAATCCACCAGCCACATCCGGTGGCCATCGTGCAAGAAATTGGCGGGCAACAAGTCGTTATGGCCAAAGACCATGTCAATCGGGCCGACGAGGCGTTCTAAGTCTGACGCCTCGGCCAGCAGGTCCGGCAGGCTTGCAGCGTGTGCGCTGCCCTGTGTTTGCAATGTGCGCGCATAATCGCGCAGGACGTGAAACACCCAGAATGTCAGGCTAGGCCCTTGCAGATAGCGGGGCATGTCACGGTGCACGCGGGCGACAAGATCCAAGGCCTGATCCAACAGGTCCTTTTGCCGCAGATCGCCCGCCGCCATCGTGCGCCCGTCGATATAGTCGATCACCAAGGCCCCTGCCTCGTGATGCAAGACCGCAGGCGAGATCCCCGCCGCAAAGGCCGCTTGGCTGGCGGCAAGTTCGTTAAAGCGCAAGATGTGATGGACCGCAATGTCATCGCCCACCCGTACCACGGCGCGCTTGGCCCCGTCTTGCACCAGAAAATTGTGATTGGTGATGCCACCGCCCAAAGGCGCGGCGCTGATCGGCCCGCGCCAGCACGACAGGGATTTAACCTTTTCCAGCGGTGTCATGACGGCCCCTTTTGGTGGCATTTGGGCGTGGGTTAGGGGCGAAGTCAACGCCCCGCCCTGTGGTCTGGGTCAAAATTCCAACGCTGGTTGGCACCAGAAGGCGGCGTTACACGATCAGACCCGCTGCCGAGAAATGGCGCGGAAAGAAGGCGGCGGCACAGGCGTGCACGGTGGCTTGGCCCTCTTCAATCGTATAATCAGGGGTGGTGGTGATCATATCCAGCCAGACCCCTTGGATCGTCACCCGCAGCACCCGCGCCACGCGGGCGGGGTCGCCGGTATAGCCGCCCTGCGCCAAAAGCTGGCCACAGATCTGCGCGATGCCGTCGTTATAGGCCGCATCATTGGCGCCGCATTGCGCCTGATACAGCGGACGGCTTTGCGCTTCACCCCAAAAGCTGCACCACGCGGACAGGCGGGTTTGGGTGCAAATGGCGGGGTCAAAATCGGCCAGAAGCAGGGCGGCCAGTTGGGCGGCAGGATCGGGGCCTGCGCGGTGCAGATAGGCTTGCCAGTTGGCGCGATATTCCTCGGCCAAGAGCGCCAAGGTTTCCGACAGAAGCTTTTCCTTGGTGTCAAAGTGGAAATTGACCAAACCGTGGCTAAGGCCAGCGGTGCGCGCCACCTCGGTCAGGGTGGTGCGGGCATAGCCGCGCAGGGCCAAGGTTTCGATCGTCGCCTCGATCAACTGGGCGCGGCGGGTGTCGCGGCTCATCTTGCGCGGGGTGGGGTCGGGCGAAACTTCGGTCATGGGGCCTCCGGTTGGGGCACAGTAGTGCATCGGGTGGCGCAGAAACCAGCAAAATTGCAAGGACAGCCTGCCCACGGCGTTTTTGATTGACAGGCCAGTCAAAATCTTGCGAGGCTTGGCCCGACCCACCCTGCGGAGCCCGCGATGAACGATCTGCCTTTCAACACCCTGCCCGTGCCCAACCAGTGGGATCGCCGTGGTCTGCCCGCATGGACCTATCACAGCCCCGAACTGTTCGAGCTGGAAAAGCGCCATGTGTTCTTGAACCACTGGCAGTTGGCGGGCCATGTTTGCGACATTCCCGCGCCGGGCGATTGGCTGGCCTTTGATATGCTGGGCGAGCGCGGCTTGGTGATGCGCGGGCAAGACGGGGTGGTGCGGGCCTTTCACAACCTGTGCCGCCATCGCGGCGCGCGGGTGGTGGACGGGACGCAGGGCCATTGCAAGGGGGCGATGGTGTGCCCCTTTCACGGCTGGGTCTATAACACCGACGGCACGCTGCGCGGCGCTGCCGCCCCCACCAGTTTCGGGGCGATGGACCGCAGCCAATTTGGCCTGAAACCCATCGAGCTTGAAATTTTCCACGGCTTTTTGTTCTTGCGCTTCCACCAAGGTCCGCAGCCTGCGGTGGCAACCCTGCTGGCCTTGGTGGACCGCGACTTTGCCGCCTATGATCTGGAAAACTTGCTGCCCGTGCCTGTGCCCGATTGGTCCACCGATCTGCCCGTCAACTGGAAATCAGTGCGCGATGTCGACAACGAGGGGTACCATGTGCCGATGGCCCATCCCGGGTTGCAAGACCTGTACGGGCGCACCTACCGCGATCTGACGTTGCAAGACGGCACCAGCCTGTCCTTGGGCTATTTCGGCGATGTGCCCGGGCGGCTTTGGTCGGTGAAAAATTACGCCAAGATCGCCCCCCCTGCCCCGCATCTGCCCCCGCATTTACAAAAGGCATGGACCTATTATGGCCTGTGGCCCAATGCCGTCTTTTCCTTTACGCCCGAGGTCTTTCAGTTCTACCAAGAAATCCCGATCGGCCCCGGCCAAACCCGCGTGACGGGCCGCATTTATCGGCGACCCAACGAAACCCGCGCTCAACGCGCAGCACGCTATCTCGCCTACCGGATTGACCGCGAAACCTCGGCCGAGGATCAGCAACTGTCGATCTGGTCGAATGAATCGATGCAGTCTTCGGCCTTTGAAGGCTTTCATCTGTCAGACTTCGAATACGGCCTGCGCCGCCATCATGATGGATTGCGCGGCGTTTTGCCCGTCATGACGCTGGACCAAGCCCCGTCCGAGGGGCAAATTGCGCGTATCAATCAGGAAATGCTTGGCGAACGGCAAAGCAACGTGCAAGCTTGACCAAAACAGGCCAAAGGCCACCCATCGGGAGAGCGAGATGCATCTGACACGCCGCCGTTTATTGTCGGGCTTAGGGATGGGCCTTGCAGCCCCTTGGGTGCGCCCGTCTTATGCCGATGCGGGCAGCCTCAATGTCTATAACTGGGCCGATTACATCGGCGAGACGACGATTGAGGATTTTCAATCTGAAACCGGCATCAGCGTGGTCTATGACCTGTACGCCAGCACCGAAGAGATGCAGGCCAAGATGCTGGCGGGGTCCAGCGGCTATGACGTGGTGCTGCAAGCGGGGTTGCAACTGCCGCAGTTCCTGAAGGCGGGCATCTACCAAAAGCTGGATCATGCCCGCTTGAAGAACTGGGCCAATCTTGATCCGGCGATCTTGAAAATCAACGAGGGGTTTGACCCAGGCAACGAACACGGGGTTCCCTACACGTGGGGCACGGTGGGCATCACCTATAACATGGATATGGTGAACGAACGCCTGCCGGGGGTCGATCTGTCCAGCCTTGATGTGCTGTTCAAACCCGAAAACGCCGCCAAACTGGCAGATTGCGGAATTAGCCTGTTGGATAGCCCGACCGACATTGGCTTTATGGTTCTGTCATGGCTGGGGATTGCGCCCGAAACCGCAGGCCCGGCCGATTATGACAAGATGGTCGCGGCCTTTGCGCAGATCCGCCAATATGTGACGACCTTTGACAACACCAACTTCCTGACCGCCCTGCCCAACAAAGAAATCTGCGTGGCCAACACGTGGTCGGGCGATTACGGCGTGGCCAAGGCCCGCGCGGCAGAGGCGGGGGTGGAGCTGAACCTGAAATACTTCGTCCCCAAAACCGGCGTTCCGGCTTGGTTTGACATCTGGTGCATGCCGTCTGACGCGCAAAACACACACAGTGCTTATGCGTTTCTTGACTATATGCTGCGCCCCGAAGTGGTGGCCAAATGCACCGACTACACGGGCTATGCCAATGCCAACAAAGCGGCCACAGCACTGGTCGATCCGGCGATATCGTCAGACCCTGCGATCTATCCGGATGCCGAAACGCTGGCGCGGATGTACACGCCCAAACCCCTCAGCGAAGAGCAAGAGCGCCTTTTGACCCGCGCTTGGGCGCAGATCAAGGCGGGTTAAGATGACCGAACCGCTTGTGCGCATCGAAGGTGTTTCAAAATCTTTTGGCAGCTTTCAGGCCGTCAAAAACGTCAGCCTTCAGATCGAAAAGGGCGAGATTTTCTCGCTTTTGGGCGGATCGGGCTGCGGGAAGACCACGTTGCTGCGAATGTTGGCGGGGTTTGAAGCCCCGACCCAAGGGCGCATCTTCATCGACGGTGTGGATATGGCCGCCGTTCCCCCGTGGGAGCGGCCCGTGCATATGATGTTTCAAAGCTACGCGCTTTTCCCGCATATGACGGTGGAAAAGAACATAGGCTACGGGTTGAAGCATGACGCGATGTCTAACGCCGGCCGTCAGGCGCGGGTGCGCGAGATGCTGGAACTGGTGCAACTGACCCCATTTGCCACGCGCAAACCGCATCAAATCTCGGGCGGGCAAAGACAGCGCGTGGCCTTGGCGCGGGCCTTGGCACGTCAGCCCAAGCTTTTGCTGCTGGATGAACCCTTGGCCGCTTTGGACAAGAAGCTGCGCGAACATACGCAGTTTGAATTGATGTCGATTCAGGAACGCACGGGCGTTACCTTTATCGTCGTGACCCACGACCAAGAGGAGGCGATGACCCTGTCAGACCGCATCGCCGTGATGGATCAAGGGGTTGTGCGCCAAGTCGGGCGGCCGGGGGCGGTGTATGAATTCCCCAATTCGAAATTTGTGGCGAATTTTCTGGGCTCGATCAACGCTTTTGATGCGAAAGTAACGGCGATCGGCGAGCAGATCAGCGTTGACGTGCCCGCCTTGGGCCAAACGGTGATAGCCCGCGCGGTGGCGGGTGTGTCGGTGGGGCAAAGCCTTACAATGGCGCTGCGGCCGGAAAAGATCACCATTCACCGTGCGCCGGTTGAGGGGGCAAATGTGTTGGCAGGCGGGGTCAAGGATCTGGCCTATTTCGGCAAGGATAGTCTGTACCGCGTGGCGCTACCCTCAGGCGCTTTGGTGTCGGTGCACGCAGTCAATGCGGCGCGGGCCAGCGATGATGAACGCTTGGCCGATTGGGATGATAAGGTCTGGCTCAGTTTCGATCCCGCCTCTGTTTTGCTGCTGACGGACTAGTCCATGATCGCGCGCTGGTTTCACCGCAAAGGATGGTCGGATCTGGTCATTGGCCTGCCCTATGTATGGCTGTTGATCTTTTTCCTGATCCCCTTCCTGATCGTGGTGGGGATGAGCTTCGCCACGCGCACCTCAACCGCGCCGCCATTCGGCTTTGGCGGAGAAAACCCGTTGGTCAACCTTGCCGGCTATGCGCGGCTGTTCAGCGATACGCTGTATATTCGCGCCTTTGTCACCTCGCTGGTCAATGCGGCGGGGGCGATGGTGTTGTGTTTGCTGATCGGCTATCCGATGGCCCTTGGGCTGACGCGGGTGGATCGCGGGTGGCGCAACATCTTGCTGATGCTGGTGATTTTGCCGTTTTGGACATCGTTCCTGCTGCGGGTTTATGCGTGGATGGGGCTGATGGGGTCGAATTCGTGGTTCAACAAGCTGTTGACCGCAGGATGGAACATTTTGGTGCCGCAAGCTTGGGCCGTGGCCAACGTGCCTTTGATGCACAGCAATTTCGCGGTGGTGCTGGTGATGGTGTACACCTACCTGCCCTTCATGATCTTACCACTTTACGCCAATCTGGAACGGCTGGACCCGACCTTGGACGAGGCCGCGATGGACCTTGGCTCTCGCCCCTTTGCGGTGTTTCGCGATGTCACCCTGCCGCAGTCTATTCCCGGCATCATCGCGGGGGGGATGCTGGTGTTTATTCCGGCAGCGGGGGAGCTGGTGATCCCGACGCTTGTGGGCGATTCTTCGGCCCCGATGATCGGGCGGGTGATCTCGGACGAGTTTTCTTCGGCCCGCGATTGGCCCATGGCCTCGGCGGTGGCGGTGGCTTTGTTGATCTTGATGGTTGGGCCGATGATGATCTATGCGCGCTTTGACGCACGCGCCCAAGCGCGGGAGCGGCAGGCATGAAACGGTCAAACACCTTTCTTTTGACCATGCTGGGCTTTGGCTTTGCGTTTTTCTATGTGCCCATCCTGTCGATGATCGTCTATTCGTTCAACGCCTCACGCCTTGCCACGGTCTGGGGCGGGTTTTCGACCAAATGGTACGGCACGCTGCTGTCGAACGCGCAGGTCGGCAAGGCGCTGACCCTGTCTCTGGAAATTGCGGTGATCTCGTCCACCACGGCCACGATCTTGGGCACGATGGCGGGAATAGCACTGGCGCGGTTCACCACGTTTCGCGGGCGCACGCTGTTTTCCGGTCTGGTCACAGCACCCTTGATCATGCCCGAGGTGATCACGGGCATATCCTCGCTGATCTTCTTTATCCTGCTGGGTCAGTATCTTGGATGGCCCGCCGCGCGCGGGTTTACCACCGTGACGCTGGCGCATATCACCTTTTCGATGGTCTTTGTCACAACCATCGTGCAATCGCGGATGCTGTCAGCGGACCGTGCGATTGAAGAGGCGGCGATGGATCTGGGCGCAAAGCCTTGGCAGGTGCTGCGCGATGTAACGCTTCCGGTGATCTCGCCCGCTATTCTGTCAGGGTGGTTGTTGGCCTTTACGATTTCGATGGATGATGTGGTGATCACCAACTTTACCACGGGGCCGGGCACAACCACGCTGCCGATTTTGATCTGGTCCAAGGTCAAGCTGGGGGTGACGCCCGATATCAACGCCTTGGCCACGCTGATCGTGCTGACGGTGGGGCTGTGCGTGCTGGCGGCGGGGGTGGGGATGAACCGCGCCGAGCGGCGGGCCGAGCGCGACCGCCGCTTGGCCTATCGGGCCAACCAATGAGCAACCTGTCCTTGCCACTGGGGGCCAAAGGGTCAGGCCGTGCCCGCTATGCAGCGGCGATGGACATGTATCAGCAGGGTCTGATAAACCCTGCGGCGTTAGAGGTGTACCGCATCGCCTCGGCCCGCGACGGGCAGGATCCGGCTCCAATGCTGGCCGAGATTGGAATGAACCCTGTTATGACACCCGCCACTGCCGCCGACCATATCACCCGCTTGATCGACGAGGCCGATGCCTATATCGCCACCCTGCCCGGCCCCGGCGTGGCCGAAGTGCGGGCGGGCATGACCCCGTGGCGCGGTGGGGCGTTGCAGGTGACACCGCAAGCAAACAGAGTGGTGGACCAGCATCTGGCCGCCGCCTTGGCCCCCCTGCGCGCCACGCATCTGGCGCTGGCCCAAGCCATAGACGCCGCAGCGCCGCATCTGACTTGGATCACCTATGACCGCTACCCGCTTGACGAGATCGGGGCCGATTTCGCGCAGGGCCATGCCTATGCCAGTTTGATCGGCGAGGCGGGCAATATGTTGGCGCGCGATTACGACTTGGGCATCTTCCTGATCGCCCCGCATGTGCTGTACCGCGACCACCACCACGCCGCCCCCGAGCTTTACGCCCCCCTGACCGGCCCGCATGGCTGGCGCTTTGGCCCCGCGACTCCGCTGATCACAAAGCCCGCGCATCACCCCGTCTGGAACGAGGCGCACCGCCCCCACATGACCAAGGTCGGCCCCACGCCCTTTCTGGCCCTGTTCGGCTGGATTCGCGATGTGACCCAAGCGGCCCAAGTGATCCCCGCCCCCGATTGGCCCGCGCTGGAAGCGCTGCGCCTTGACCCCTTAGCTTAGGAACCGCCCATGCGCCCGATCAACGACGCTGACCGCAAAGTCGCCAATATCCACACCGATGCCTTTGACCCCTTCGTCTACCCCGATGGCTTAGCTTTGGGCGACGGCGTGCTGCAACTTGACAGCGACATCCCGCTGGGCACCGGCTTTCACGTCTACAAAATGCCCGCCGGCATGACGACCCGCGGCCACCGCCACAACGGCCACGAGCAATTCCTGATCCTTGAGGGCGAGCTGCACGAAAGCGACGGGCGCGTTCTGAAGGCCGGAGATCTGGTGTTTTACCGCGACGGGTCGGAGCATAACTCTTACACGCCCAACGGATGCCTTTTGGCGGTGCATATCGCGGGGCCGGAGTTTAGCGTCGAGTGACCCTTGCCACAGGGGGGGGTCACACCCCCGCACCCCCGTGGGATATTTTGGCAAGTATGAAAGGGGGCGGGGGTCGGTTTTGTGGTTTTCTCCTCTTGCACGGGCTAGGCTGTTGGATTAGTTCAGCTAGGACCACTTTGGCGGGTGGGCAGGCAGGCTATGCGCTGGATTGCAAATCCATGTAGATCGGTTCGATTCCGATACCCGCCTCCAAATTCCCTTTGATGGAATTAGGAAGGTCTGCGTGACAAATCTGCTTTTCCAAAGGCATCGGTGGCGTTAACAGTTTTGGTGACGCTCCCTTACCTTAGCCACGAGATTGTCATGAAAACCGCTTGGATTTTGGGTTTGGCCCTGCTGTTTTCTGCGCCTGCATGGGCGCAAGAGGCCAGTTTTGATTGCGCGCAGGCCACAGCGCCTGACGAGGTCACGATTTGTGACAGCGCAGAGTTGTCTACCCTTGAGGCCGCAGGGGCCGATGCCTTTGCGCAGGTAAGCCAAGATCACGCGGCAGCGGCAAAGGCGATTGACCGTCCTGCCCTAAAGGCGCGTCATGACTGTGGGGCGGATGCGGCTTGTATCGCGGATGTGTTGATGCAGGCGCTGTACAGCTATTGGGCGGCGGGCGCTGTGTCAGAGCAAGCGCAGGACATGGACAGTTTAATCTTCGAGTGGGAGCAGGCGAACGAGACCTGTCGGGGGTCAAGTGATCCGGATGCAGGGGCAGAAGCGTGCGGCCAGCGCAATTTACTTACGCTTGACTTGCACGCCATCGGGCTGTGCGAAGGTGCTTATACGCTGGACGACACCAATTCCCCAACCGCGACTTTGCTGCGCGAGCATTGGGTGCCGTGCTATTATCCCGAGCTTCAGAACTAAAGCGACGGGCGCAAACGGATCGAACATGGCATAGGCCGCACGATCAGACACATTTGAACGAAGCAAGCGCTACGGGGGCAAAAGCTGGCAGGTCGCTTAAAATGCGAATGCCGGAGCTTTCGCTCCGGCACCCGATCACTCATAAGACCTGCTTACTTGCCCCAGATTGCGGCATAAGCGTCGCGGTAGCCGTTTTGCGGGTCAAAGGCGTTGCTGTCGCCCATGGCCTTGAGCCCCTCTTCGGTCACAAGGGCTGGTGCGGTGATGTAGCCAGAGCATGCCTCGCCTTGCACGGCGCGGTTCAGCTCGTCCACGATCTGCCAGCCTTGCAGGTTCAGCGGTTCGGCCACGGTCACAGCCTGATACTGCCCGCCGCGGATGCGCTGGAAGGCGGCTTCCGAACCGTCGCCAGCCGAACCGGCCTTGGGCGCGCCCTTGCCGTCGATGCCGGCTGCCGCCAGTGACGGGCCCATGAAGTCAAAATACAGGTCATTGATCGCCAGCGAATGTGTCCACTTCGCACCGTACTTTTGCAGCAAGGTCGTGGTCAGCGGGCCCATGCGGGTCGAGGTTTCGGCGATCGGCGTATCGACATATTCCAGCACGGTGCCGCCAGCATCTTCGATGTCTTTCTTCATGCGGTCAGCTTTGTCGATGGCGATCTGGTAGGTGCTGTCGGTAAAGATCACAACGCCGGGCTTGCCACCGGCATCATCCAGCGCCCATTGTGCTGCCACGTCAGACACTTGCATCGCATCGGTCGACACGTTGGCGAAAATGCCGCCCGGGGCATCGCAGCCGATCTTGGGGCCAGAGTGCCAAGACACCATCGGAATCTTCGCAGCCGTCACACCTTCCAGCGCCGATTGCTGTTCTGCCGCGTCAAAGCCGTTGATCACGATGCCGTCGGGGTTCAGCGCCAAAGCTTGCCCCACTGCGGCCGAGCGGCTTTGCACCGACCCTGCCCCGTCCAGCACCTTGACCGTCCAGCCGATCTTGGCGGCGGCTTCTTCGATACCCGTCGTCACACCCAAAATGCCGCCGTTCTTCAGATCGGCTGCCAGAACGACGATGGTTTTGCCTTCTGCGGCCTTGGGGCCGGTGGTGGGGCCGTCAAAACCGTCTTGTGCCAAGGCCACAACGGCCATGGATGTCAGGAACGTGCCGGCCATAAGCCCGGTTAGAAAAGTACGTTTCAGCATAGGATCCTCCCAATTTTCTGCTGTTCACTTCGACTTTGCGCCCTTCTTCCGTTGCGCATATCCGGCGATGCCGATCGCAATCAGAAGAGTGGTTCCGTTAAAAAGCGGCTCAACCCAGAAGCTGCCGCCAAACTGTTGGATGCCCGAGATGCCGACCGCCAAGATCATCACCCCGACAATCGTGCCCCAGACATTGACCCGACCGGGCTTGATCGTGGTCGAGCCCAAAAAGGCCCCGACCAGTGCGGGCAACAAAAACTCCAGCCCGACCGAGGCCTGCCCGATCCGCAATTTTGACGCCAAGATCACGCCGGCAAGGGCCGTCAAGAACCCCGAGGACACAAAGGCCCCGATCACGAATTTGCGGGTGGGAATGCCGTTCAGTTCTGCCGCGCGCTGGTTGGCACCGATGGCATACAGGTATCGGCCCGTCGGGGTGTAATCCAGCACGACCCACAAGGCGAAAGTGATGGCCACCACATAATAGGCCGTGATCGGCAGGCCCAGAACAAAGGTGCCGTTGATGGCGTAAAAGGCATTTGGCAGCACGCCCACCATTTGGTGCCCGCCAGTGTGCCAAAGGGCCAAGGCATACAGCACCGTTCCCGTGCCAAGCGTGGCGATGAAGCTGTCAATCCGCGCCACCTCGACCAAGAGGCCGTTCAAGGCCCCCGTGATCACCCCCAGCCCCAGCACCACGGCCACCGCAAGCGGCCACGGCAAGCCAAGCATGGTTTGCAAACTGATGGCCAGAATGTGCCACAGCACAATCCCGTAGCCCACGGTCAAATCAATCCGCCCTGCCACCATCGGAATCATCGCTGCCAGCGCCAGCAGCGCAATGATGGCCTTATCGCTGAGGATCGAACGGACGTTCAGGATCGTCGGGAAACTGTCCGGCAACAGGATCGAGAACAAAACGATCAGCCCCACCATCAAGATGACAAGGCCGTAAGTGGGGGCAAGCCGCAGGGCCTTGGCCAAAGGCGACAGGCCGCGCAACTCGTCCTTGGTGGGTTCAACGGCGTTGGATTCTACTCCGGGCATCTTGTCCTCAGGCGGCTTCACCGGCCGAAGCGGCCTGGATCAGGGATTCAGTCGACAGTTCAACGCCGCTTAACTCTGCCACGGGCAGACCGCGGCTAAAGACGATGGCGCGGTGGCAAATGGCGGCGATTTCTTCGAAATCGGTCGAAACGACCAGCACGCCCATGCCGCTGGCAAGGGCTTGATAGATCAGGTGGTAAATCTGGGCTTTGGCCCCGACATCCACCCCCGCCGTGGGGTCTTCGGTGATCAGCAAGCGGCGGCCGGAATCCAGCCAGCGCCCGACGACCACCTTTTGCTGGTTGCCGCCTGACAGCGCCTCGATCGCCAGGGTCGGGTCATTGGGCTGTAGGCCCACGCGCGCGCCGATGGCCTTGGCCATGCTTTCCTCGCGGCGGGCCGAGACGACCTTCAGCAGGCCGCGCCCTGTGGCAGAGGGGTTCAAAAACGCATTCTCGCGAATGGCAAGCCCGGGGGCCACGCTTTCGCCGATCCGGTCACGCGCGACAAGGCCGATGCCCGACTGCATCGCCCGCTGGGCTGATCGCAGATCGGGGGCGGATCCGTTCAAGGTGATGCGGCCTGTGTGCGGTGTGATGCCGAACAAGGCGCGGCCAATGTCTTCGTGGCCCGCCCCGCGCAGGCCGGCAAGGCCCAAAAGCTCGCCCCGCCGGATGTCAAAGCTGACAGGTCCAACCATCGCGGTGCGCAGGTTTTCCACCTGCAAAATCGCGGGGCCGTCCAGCACCGCCGGACGGGCAATCTCGCGCGCTTTGCGGCCAACGATCAGGCTGACCAGTTCTTCTGGCGTTGTGTGGTCAATCGGCCGCAAGCCCACCATCTGCCCGTCGCGCAGCACCGCGACCCTGTCAGCGACGCGAAAAATCTCGTCCAGACGGTGGCTGACATAGATCATGCCCACGCCTTTGGCCTTAAGGGGGCGCAGGGCGGCAAACAGGCGTTCCACCTCGTCGGCGGGCAGGCTGGCGGTGGGTTCATCCAGCACCAGAAAATCGCTTTCCGCCGCAAGGGCGCGGGCAATCGCCACCAGCGATTTTTCGGTGCGCGTCAGGCTAGACACCCGCGCTGTGGCGGCAAAATCGGCATCCACCAAGCGCAGCGCCGCATCGGCGCGGGCTTCGGTGGCGCGCCAGTCAATGCGACCGCCTTTGCGCACATAGCCCAGCGCCAAGGCGATGTTTTCCGCAACACTCATCCATTCGATCAGGCCCAAGTCTTGGTGGATAAAGGCAACCTTTTGCCCCCCCGACACGGAGGCGACATGGGCATAGGGCTGCCCGTCAATCAACACACCGCCCTCATCCGCGCGGTGGATGCCGCCCAAAACCTTGATCAAGGTCGACTTGCCGGCCCCGTTCTCGCCCAAAAGGGCCACGATCTCGCCACGGCCAACCCGCAAAGACACGCCCTTTAAGGCAACGGTCCCGCCAAAGGATTTGACGACACGGTCAAAGAACAGGCCTTCGGTCGGCGGTGGCATGAACGCTCCTCTGGTGCGGTGTCGGAGGGGCTGATCTATCGTCAGCTTTACCGATAACGTAGGTTGAAAATATCGTGGACCCTCCCGATGTCAATCTATAAAGTTATCGATAACATGATCCCCGCCCCTTCACCTGATACAGGACCCTTGGGCCATGACATCCAATCTTGAGGATATCGCCCGCGCCGCCGGTGTATCGAAAATGACCGTCAGCCGTGTGCTGCGCGGCGGCACGGGGTTTTCCGAAGGCACACGCGACCGTGTGATGAAAGTGGCGGAACGCTTGGGATATGTGCCCAACAAGCTGGCGGCGGCCTTTGGGTCGTATCAAGCCAGCACGATGATCGGCATGTGCGTGCCGCGCTTGACCTCGGGGCTGTTTGGACATGTGCTGGACGGGGTCGACAGGGCGCTGGGACGGCTGGGCTATCAGGTGATGATCGGCGCCAACAACCATTCCACCGAAGAGGAAGAGGCGTGGGTGCGCCAGATCCTCAGCTGGCGTCCGGCGGGGCTGATTCTGTCGGGGCGCAATCATACGGCCGCCACGGTAGAGCTGTTGCGCCAATCCCCCGCCCCCGTGGTCGAGATATGGGATCTGACCACCAGCCCGATCGACATGGCCGTGGGCTTTTCGCATTTCGATTGCGGGATCGAGATGGGGCAGTTTCTGGCACGGCGCGGGCGGCGCAGGGCGGGCTATGTCGGCGCTTTGGCGCGGGCGGATGTGATGGGGCAGGCGCGTCTGGACGGGTTCAAGGCGGCCTTGGCGCAATCGGGCCATCCCTTGGTCGATCTGGAGATGTTGCAGGATATGCCGGGGTTTTATGCCGGATACTATGGCCTTGAAACGCTGCTGGCGCGCAGCCCGCGCTTGGATGTGGTCTATTTTCACAATGACGAAATGGCCATCGGCGGGCTGGCCTATGCCCAATCCCAAGGCATCCGCGTGCCCCAAGACCTTGGCATCGCCGGTTGGGGCGGGATGGAGGCGGCCTCGATCCTGCCCAAACGCCTGACCACCACGGTCGTGCCCACCACCGCCATCGGCAAAGCCGCAGCCGAGGCCCTGATCGCCCGCCTAAAGGGCGAGCCGGGACAAGAGGTCACCGTGGTGCCCGCCCGTTTGGTGCCCGGCGAGACAGCCTAGCCCGATCACGGCCACTGCACGCCGTTGCGGTTCAACACCACCGAATACAGGCTGGTCGTGGCCGTGATAAACAGCCGATGCTTGGCCCGCCCGCCAAAGCAGATGTTCGACACGGTTTCGGGGATCAGGATCTTGCCCATCAAATGCCCATCGGGGGCTATGCAGTGCACCCCATCCGCAGCAGAGGACCACAGGTTGCCGTCCCCATCCACCCGCATGCCATCCGCACAGCCTTGGTCGATCTTGTGAAACACGCGGCCATTGGTGGGGCGGCCATTCACCATATCATAAACGCGGATATGTTGGGGATCGGTGCTGTGCATGCGGCCCGTATCTGCCACATACAGGCGGCTTTCGTCGGGGCTAAAGGCCAAGCCATTGGGGCATTGCATGTCTGAAATCACCGCCTCGACCGTGCCGTTCGGGTCGATGCGGTAGACGTGGCAGGGCAGCTCTTGCGGGGCGCGAAAGCCTTCGTAATCGGTCATGATGCCGTAATGCGGGTCGCTGAACCACAAGCTGCCATCGCGAGGGGCGATCACATCATTGGGGCTGTTCAGCGGTTTTCCGTCATAGCGGTCAGCCAGCACGGTAATGCCGCCATCCCATTCCGTGCGCGTGACACGCCGCGTGCCGTGTTCGCAACTGACCAAGCGCCCCTGCCGGTCGCGAGTATGCCCGTTGGCAAAGTTCGACGGCTGGCGAAAGGTGGTCAGTCCCTCCTCGCTCCACCGCAGGATGCGGTTGTTGGGGATATCGGAAAAGAGCAGACAGCCCATATCGCCAAACCAGACCGGCCCTTCGACCCAGTCAAAGCCCGTGGCCAAGCGCTTGGGCGGGGCATTGCCCAAGACATAGGATGCAAAGCGCGGGTCATAGATTTCGTAAAAAGACATTGCGATCTTTCCCTTTTGGCGCGGGTACGGGGTGCCGCGATGGTATGTGACAGGTGCATCTGGCGCGATCGACCTGTTCGCGGTCAATCGGCAAAGACGATCTGGGCCTTCATCGCTTGGCTGCGGTCGCTGGCAAGGCGGAACGCGGTTTCGGCTTGGTCCAGTGCGACAGTGTGGGTGATGAGCGGTTTGACATTGATCAACCCGCTTTGCATCAACGAAACACCCGTGGCGAATTCGGCGTGGAACCGGAAAGACCCGCGCAGCTCTAGTTCTTTGGCGGTAATCGCCATCATGGGCAAAGACATGTCGCCGCCCAAACCCAGCTGCAAGATGATCCCGCGCGGGCGCAGGGCCGCGATGCCGCCCGCCAGTGCCGCCGCAACCCCTGTGCATTCATAAAGCACGTCAAAATAGCCCTTGTCGGCGCTATAGGCCGCCAAAGCGTCGGGGTGGGTTGCCGTGTTGATCACACGGTCGGCCCCGACCTGACGCGCCAGCGACAGGGTAAAGTCTGACAAATCGGTTGCAACAATCTCGACCGCGCCAGCCCTGCGGGCCGCAAGGATGCACAAAGCCCCGATCGGGCCGCAGCCTGTGACCAAAACCCGCTTTCCCAGCAAACTGCCCGCCCGTGATGTGGCATGCAGCGTCACCGCCAAAGGCTCTGCCATCGCCGCCTCACCGGGGGTCAGGCCAGCGGCATCCACGCATTGGGCGGCATCGGCCACCAAGACCTCGCGAAACGCGCCTTGAATATGCGGAAAGGGCATGGCGCTGCCGTAAAAGCGCATATTCAGGCATTGGTTCGGCGCGCCTTCCAGACAGAACTTGCACGCCCCGCAAGGGCGGGACGGAGAGACGGCGACCAATTGCCCGATCTCAAAGCCGCTTACCCCCGCCCCCAGCGTTTCGACACGGGCCGAGACTTCGTGGCCTAAAATCATCGGCTCTTTCAGCCGCACCGCGCCAAAACCGCCGTGGTTGTAATAATGCAGATCCGACCCGCAGACTCCGCCGGTGGCCAAGCGCAGACCGATCTGGCCGGGGCCCGGGGCCTCGGCGGGGCGCTCTTCGGTGCGCAGGTCGCGGGCGGCATGGATGACAAGGGCGCGCATCAATGCACCTGTGCGGGCAGGGGCTGCGCGCCGCGCATCGGTGTGCCCAAGGTGCTGCGGGTGTCATGGCGGCTGGCGGACAGCCTTTGCGGTTTTGTCATGGTCGTTCCTTAACGGGACTTGACGGAAGTGTTATCGATAACATACTCAAAGCACACAAGCTTTGTCGAGGGTATTTCGCAACATGGGGGCTGTCTTGGGGCTGCAGATATTCGACCTATCGGGCAAGCGGGCGCTGGTGACAGGCTCGTCGCAGGGCATTGGTTTTGCACTGGCGCAGGGCTTGGCGGCCGCCGGAGCAGAGGTGGTTTTGAACGGGCGCGACGCGGGCAAACTGGCGCTGGCCGCACAGCGGATATCGGGGGCGAAGACGCTGGCCTTTGACGCCACCGATCATGCAGCGGTGCGCGCCGCTGTCGACGGGTTCGAGACGGCGGTTGGCCCGATTGACATCCTTGTGAACAATGCCGGCATGCAGCACCGTGGCCCGCTGGAAGATTTTCCGGCTGACGCGTTCGAGCGCCTGTTGCAAACCAATATCGCCTCGGTCTTTCACGTCGGCCAAGCCTGCGCGCGCCATATGATCGCCCGCAAGACGGGCAAGATCATCAACATCGCCTCGGTGCAAACCGCCCTCGCCCGCCCGGGGATCGCACCCTATACCGCCACCAAAGGGGCGGTGGGCAATTTGACCAAGGGCATGTCGACCGATTGGGCGAAATACGGGCTGCAATGCAACGCCATTGCGCCGGGCTATTTCGACACGCCGTTGAACGCCACCTTGGTCGCCGACCCGACCTTTTCAGCATGGCTGGAAAAGCGCACCCCCGCCGGACGCTGGGGCAAAGTAGAGGAACTGGTGGGGGCGTGTATCTTTCTGGCCTCTGACGCTTCGAGCTTTGTCAACGGGCATATCTTGTATGTCGACGGCGGCATAACGGCCTCGCTGTGACGCTGCGCTTGGTTCTGATGGGCGTGGCGGGTTGCGGGAAATCCAGCGTGGGGGCGGCGCTGTCTGCGGCTTTGGATGTGCCCTATGTCGACGGCGATGATCTGCATCCGGCGGCGAATGTCGATAAGATGCGGCGCGGCGAACCGCTGACAGACGCCGACCGCTGGCCTTGGCTGGATCGGGTGGCAGACTGCCTTCACGCCAAAGCCCCCGTGATCATCGGGTGCTCGGCGCTGAAACGCGCCTACCGCGACCGCATTCGGGCTGGGGCGCAGGGCAAGGTCGGCTTCGTGCATCTGTCAGGCACCCGCGCTGTGATCGAGGCCCGCATGGCCGCGCGCAAAGGGCATTACATGCCGCTGTCGCTGTTAGACAGCCAGTTTGCCGCCCTAGAACCACCGGCGCCGGACGAGGCGACCACTGTCGATATAGACCAACCCCTGCCCCGGATCGTCGCACGGATCGAAGGCTGGCTGAAAGGGGATGCCCCTTAAAGCCGCCCTGCCGCCCGACCATGGCGGACGCCCCCTGCAACGCCCAACCTTCGGAATGCCCCCCAGATATCGAGCCCCCTATGCCCCCTGCCCTGCGCAAAGCCCCGACCATGGCCGATGTCGCCCGCCTTGCGGGGGTTTCGCCCATGACGGTCAGCCGCGCGTTCAAGGTGGAAAGCTCGGTCAGCGAGGCCACGCGGCAGGCCATTTTGACGGCGGCGGAAGGCTTGGGCTATGTCTTTGACAGCACGGCCTCAAACCTGCGGTCACAAAAAACCAATTTCGTGGCGGTCACGATCCCGTCGATCAACAACGCCAACTTTGCGCAAACTGTGCGCGGGCTGGCGGAACGGCTTAAACCGCGCGGGCTGCAAATTCTGCTTGGCTATACCGACTATGACATGGCCGAAGAAGAACGCCTGATCGAACAATTCCTGCGCCGCCGCCCCGAGGCGATTGTTGTCACAGGCGGGCGTCACACGCCGCGCGCGCGGCGCTTGCTGGAAAATGCAGCGATTCCGGTCGTGGAAACGTGGGACTTGCCGCAGGCACCCATCGGCCACGTCGTGGGCTTTTCCAATGCCCACGCCGTGCGCGGCATGGTCGACCATCTGATCGGCCTTGGGCTGCGGCGGATCGCGTTTATCGGCGGCGATGCGTCACGCGATACGCGCGGGGCAGACCGGCGCGCCGGATTTATAGCCGCGATGCAGGCGCAAGGATGTGATGCCACGCGGCTTGTGGCCGCAGGCCCGCCCCCCATTTCGATGCGCGAGGGGGCCGAGGCGATGGGCCAACTGCTGGATACCTTTCCCGACACGCAGGCGGTGATTTGTGTGTCGGATCTTTCGGCTTACGGCGCGCTAAGCGAATGCCAAAGGCGCGGGGTCGATGTGCCCGGACAAGTTTCGATCGCGGGGTTTGGCGATTATGAAATCGCCGGCATTTCGGTGCCGCCCCTGACCACGGTCAATCCCTTTCCCGGCACAATCGGCACCCTCACAGGCGATGTGATCCTTGCGGCCCTTGATGGCCACTCCAAGGGGCCCCAAACCATCCGTATCACAACCGAATTGCTCTTGCGCCAATCAACCCGTTAGGGCATCTGCCCCTACCGTGCCAATCCGCTGTCAATCGCGTCAATCGCCTGTTCCAGTTGGCGCGCCAAGGCCGGATTGCGGTTGAGAAAGTCGATGATATGGATCGATTCCAGTGACAGGGTCATGGTTTCCGTCTCGGCCACCAGACCAACGGGCGACGGCGCGCCGGTCAAAAGGAAGCGGCTGATAAAGAACTCGCCCGCGCCAAAGCGTTGCAGGCTGCGTCCTGAGGTGTCATCGCCGTGCAAAACCGACAACTGACCCGCCACCACCAAGAACAAACGGCGACACGGCGTGCCGGCTTGCAACAGGCGTTCGCCCTCGTCAAACAGGCCGATCTCGGCTGCGGCCATAAGCTCGGCAAAACCGTCCGCCTCGGGCAGGAAAACGCCGGTCGCGCCAAGGATTTGCTGGATCTGGTGGTCTTGCAGTTTCGGCGGGCCGCTGTCGCGGTATTTGCGGTTGGCGGCACCGGCAAATTGCAGATTTTCGCGCAGGCATTTGTACCACAGGCGGCGCAGGAAATCGGTCGTCGCCGCCTCGCCGTCTTCGCGGGTTTGGGTGTGGATCGTCACTTCAAAGGTGATGCCATCGTCGCTGAGCTCCATCAGGTCAATGTCATGCGCCGGATCGCGCAGGATCAGATCGACAGAGCCCACCGCATATTCAATCGCATCAATCGCGCGGGCGGGCGGGGTGCCATAGCTGAACTTGACATAGATGTTCTGGCCAAACACGCGGGTGGAGGACGACAAAACCGTAAACCCGCCCTGCGCGAGGGCAGAGTTCGGAATGACGATCAGGCGTTCATCGTCCAGCGTTTCGATTGTGACAGAGCGCCAATCCATCTTGACGATCTTGCCCGACGACTCGCCAAATTCGATCCAGTCGCCCTCGCGAAAATGTCGCCCCGACATCAGGGACACGCCCGAAAACAGCCCCGACATAGTGTCTTGCAAGGCCAACCCGATAACCACCGACCCAACCCCCAACGCCGCCATCAGCGAGCCAAGATCAACCGTCCAGATGCTGGAGGCCACAAAAGCCGACGCCACCAGAACCAAAACCAGACGGATCAAATCCAGCACAAGGCCGGGGGTTCGCGCCATGGCGTCGTTTGCGACGGGGCCAAGACGGACAAGCAGGTTCAGCCCCAACAGCACAGCGTTGATGCCCGAAATTGACAGGGCGGTCAGAACCAGCTTGGCCCCCGTGCTGTCAGACGGCACCTCGGCCACGCGGCTGAGCAGCAGATGCAGCGCGACAAAGGGCAGAACGGAAACTTGTAGCAGATTGACCAGTTTGGCCAGTTCGGGATACGGCGCGCGCAGGTGGCGATAGGCCTCGACCAAGGCCAAAGCCAAGACAGGATAGCCCAGAACGACGGCAATCGTCCAAAGGGCGGTGGTTTCTGACAGAAGATCACCCACGCTTGGCCTCATCTTGATCATGGGCCAGAAGGGCAGCGCCCATCGCCGCACTCATATGAATTTTGGACTCATTGGCCGAAAGCGCCAGACGGCGCGCTTCAGACACGCATTCGCCCAAGATTTCATAGACAAAGCGTTTGCGCCCGACGATGCCGGCGTCAACCTCGCCATTGGCCAGCCCGATGCTGAGGGTCAAAGACAGGCCCTTGGCCTCGTTAAAGCGGCGCAGGATGCTTTGAATCTCGTCGGCAAAGGCGGCGGCGCGCTGGCGGTGATCAAGGCGCGGTGTCGACAGACCACAGGCGGCAAGATAGGCGTCGCCGATGGTTTTGACCTTTTCCACCCCGCGCCGCTCGGCCGCTTCGTCAAACAGGTCAATGAGTTCATTCAACAGATG
>CANFSY010000008.1 GCA_947449875.1 Paracoccaceae bacterium | reverse complement strand
GGCCCCCACGGGCAACCCGTCAGACTTGCGCGTTAAGGGTGGCAAAGCGTGGTAGGCGCGAAAGATAAAGGCCGATCCGTCGATCAGGTGAAGATGATGGCCCTTGCCGAATGTCATAAAACGCCCCCGTGTTGCGGCCTGACTGTGCCACGAACTGTCGCACAAAACCACCACCCATAGCGCGCCAGACAGGCCTTGGGCTTTGCCGAATGAAGGTGCCGCATTTTGCCATCACCCGCGCCAGAGCAGGCAGCGAAGGGAACCAGCCCCCGAAGCCTTTTATCCGGCGCTGTTCGGGGCTGTTTTAGTGGTCGTCCTGCGCGTGATCGCGGTCGATGACGAATCGCTTGTCGCAATAGCCGCATTCCACAAACCCTGTGTCGTGCGGAATGCTCAGCCAAACGCGCGGATGGCCCAAGCCGCCCACACCGCCGTCACAGGCGACTTTCCACGAAGTGACGGTTTGTGTCTCTGGCGCTTTAAGTGTCATGCTTGGGTCCCTCGATCAGGTTTGGCGTTTGATAGCCGTTGGCGGCGCTGGGGGGAAGGGGTTAGGGCGCAAGCCCGATCATCCGGTCGCGCGCTTTAAGCGCGTTCAGCCACCCCAGACCATGCACCGTGGCGCGGGCGGGGCGGTATTCGGCGGCGACCCAGCCTGCGTAGCCTTGGGCATCCAGATCGCGAAACATCGCCGTCAGGTCAAAGCCGCCGCCACCCGGTTCCGCGCGGTTGGGAAAGCCTGCGATTTGCACATGGTTGACCAGATCGCGGTGCTTGTCCCACACCGCCTGCGCATCGCCGTGAATGCGCGCCGCATGCCAGATATCGAACTGCAACCCAACCCGCGCAGGCGCATCAAGGTCTTGCAAGATTCGCGCGGCCTGATCGAAATCGTTCAGGAAATAGCCCGGCCAGTCTTCGGCATTTAGCGGCTCGATGGTCAGGGCCAGCTCGGGCGCTGTTTGTGCCGCCCAAGACAGGTTATCCACAAACACCTGTGTCGCCTGCGGCCCTTTGGCCACCCCTGCCATCACATGCACCTTGCCCGCGCCCAAGCGGGTGGCGATATCGGCGGCGCGCAGGAAATGGGCGCGAAACGTCTCTTCCATCCCCGGCACCGCGGCATGGCCGCGGTCGCCCGAGGCCCAGTCCCCGGGGGGCGTGTTGATCAGCGCCAAGGGCATACCGCCCAGCGCCGCCTGCCAGTCCTTGACCGAATGGTCATAGGGAAACAGAATCTCCACCCCGTCAAACCCCGCCTGTGCGGCCAAGCCGGGCCGGTCAAGGTTGGGCACCTCGGTGAACAGCATGGTCAGATTGGCGGCGTATCTGGGCATTATCTCTCAGGTCAGGTCGGCAGAGGGGATGATTTTGAAGAACTGGCCCTTGGACCACAGGCCGAACCAGCTTTGTCCGTCTTGTTGCACCTCATGGCAACCCAATTCGATCATCCGGTAAAAGCTCTTGCGGTCGATCAGGGCGTTCAGCCCTGCTCTGACATGGATATAGGGGGCCGGTTCGTCATTTGTAAGACGCACGGTGACGGGGTGGTCGGCGTCAGCCTCTACCTCGTCATCGGTCTTGGTCACAAAGCGCAGAACCTGCGCTTGGCCTTTGCCCGTGGCTGTCACATCCACCGCCAACAGCGGGGCGTCATCCACCTTGATGCCGACTTTTTCCGCCGGAGTGACCAGAAAATACGCATCCCCCTCGCGCTTAAGGATCGAAGAGAACAGCTTCACCATCGGCGCGCGGCCAATCGGCGTGCCCAGATAGAACCACGTCCCATCCCGCGCGATGCGCATATCAATGTCGCCGCAAAAGGGCGGGTTCCACAGATGCACGGGGGGCGGGCCCTTTTTGGCGGCCTGTGTCACGGCAGAGATCAGGCCCTCAGCGCTGGGTTTCACGATCATTTGTGCAGTTTACCCTTTTGCCGTTTGTACCTGCGGGCGGTATTGGCTTTAGTGTAGCTTGAACCCGACCGGAGCCAAGTCATGTCCCAAGCCGAAGACCTTGTCACTGCCATTGAAGCCTTGGCCGCACGATTGGGCGCGGCACGGGGCGCGATTGGCGGGCGCTTTATCGGGCAAGAGGCGGTGGTAGAGCTGGTCATGGCAGCCTTGCTGTCGGGCGGGCATGCTTTGCTGGTGGGTCTGCCGGGTTTGGGCAAAACGCTGCTGGTGGAAACCTTGGGCACCGTCATGGGCCTGCGCGCCAACCGCATCCAGTTCACCCCCGACCTGATGCCCGCCGATATCTTGGGCAGCGAAGTGCTGGAAACCGCCCCCGACGGCACCCGCGCCTTTCGCTTCATCGAAGGCCCCGTCTTTTGCGAGCTGTTGATGGCGGATGAGATCAACCGCGCCAGCCCGCGCACGCAATCGGCCCTGCTGCAAGCCATGCAAGAGCGCGAGGTGACCATCGCAGGCCAGCACCGCCGCCTTGGCCCGCCCTTTCACGTCTTGGCCACGCAAAACCCGATCGAACAAGAAGGCACCTATCCCCTGCCAGAGGCGCAGTTGGACCGTTTCTTGGTGCAGGTCGATGTGGCCTATCCCACCCGCGCGGCAGAACGCGATATCTTGATGGCCACAACGGGGGCGCAAGTCTCGCAAGCCGCAGCCTTGCTTTCCGCCGCTGATCTGATCGCAGCACAGGCGCTGATCCGGCAGATGCCCGTGGGCGAGCGCGTGGTTGAGGCGATCTTGGACCTTGTGCGCGCCTGCCGCCCTGCCGAGGCAGAGGGTGCCGCGTTGCAAGGCACGCTGGCTTGGGGCCCCGGCCCGCGCGCGGCGCAAGCGCTCATGCTGATGGTGCGCGCCCGTGCCCTGTTGCAGGGCCGTCTGGCCCCTGCAATCGCTGATGTGCGCGCCTTGGCCCAACCCGTTCTGGGCCACCGCATGGCCCTGACCTTCGCCGCCCGCGCCCGTGGCGACAGCTTGGCCGATGTCATTGCCGCCACCTGCGACAGGGTTCTGCCCGCGTGACCCTGTCCCCCGCCCTGCGCGCCCGGGCCGAGGCTTTGGGCCAAAGCTTGCCACCCTTGCTGGCCGCAGCCGAACATCTGGCCGCGACCGTCACCTTGGGCGAACATGGCCGCCGACGCCCGGGGCGGGGCGATGACTTTTGGCAATACCGCCCCGAAAGCGCCGGCGATGCCTTGCGCCTGATAGATTGGCGCAGATCGGCGCGGTCAGATCAGGCCTTTGTGCAAGAGCGCGAATGGCAAGCGGCGCAGTCGGTTGTGCTGTGGGTAGACCCCGCCCAATCCATGAACTTTGCCGCAGACACCCGCCCGACCAAAGCCGACCGCGCGCGCCTTTTGGCCTTGGCCTTGGCGGTGTTGCTGTTGAGGGCGGGCGAACAGGTGGGCCTTGCAGGCCACCCGCTGCCCGCCCGCGCCGGAAAGGGCCAGATGCTGCGGTTGATGGCGGCGATGGCCGCTGATCTGGCCGCCTCGGCGGCAGATTATGCTTTGGCCCTGCCGCTGGATTTTGTGCGGCACGGGCGGGCGGTCTTTATCTCGGACTTTCTGGGCGATCTGGCGGGGCTAGAGCAGTCTTTGGCCCAAGCCGCCGCAAGCGGTGTGAAAGGCGTCTTGCTGCAAGTTCTGGACCCGCAGGAAGAAGAGTTCCCCTTTGACGGGCGCACGGTTTTTGTCTCGATGGGGGGAAGCCTTGCGCATGAAACCCAAAGCGCGGGTGATTTGCGCGGGCAGTATCTGGCGCGATTGGCCGAACGCAAACAGCGTTTGGCAGACCTTGCCCGCGCCGCAGGCTGGGTTTACGCCGCCCACCCCACAGGCCAACCCGCCACACGTGCCCTGCTGTGGGCCTACCGCGCGTTAGAGGGCGCGGCGTGATGCTGGGCTTTACCTCTCCGCTGTTGCTGATCGGGCTTTTGGCCCTGCCGCTGCTGTGGATTTTGCTGCGCGCCGTGCCGCCTGCGGCCATCCGGCGCAGGTTTGCAGGCGTGGCGCTGCTGTTGGGCTTGGTCGACAAGACCCAACAGGCCGACAAGACGCCGTGGTGGTTGCTGGTGCTGCGGATTCTGGCGCTGGCGGCGGCGATTGTGGGTTTTGCGGGGCCTGTGGTGAACCCAACCGTCGGGCAAAGCGCAAGCACGCCTTTGCTGATCGTGATGGATGGCGGCTGGGCCGATGCCTATGATTGGGCAGCACGGCAAGCCAAAGTTGCCAGCCTGCTAGAGGCGGCAGAGGCAGACGGGCGGGCCGTTGCCTTGATGCAGTTGAGCGATGCGCAGCAAGACTTGGCTTTTCAGGCGGCCACAGAGGTGCGCGGCAAACTGGCCGCCTTAGCGCCGCACGGCTGGCTGCCGCAGGATTTATCCCTTTGGTGCACGGCGATGCCCGCAGGCACTTTCGATACCGCATGGATTTCCGACGGGCTGGCGCATGCCGGTCAGGGTGAATTGACCGATGCTTTGGCGCAACGGGGCCATGTGCAGGTGTTCGCCTCGGACCATCCGATCTACGCGCTGGGCCCTGCGGTGCAGGCGGATGGCAGGGTGATGCTGACCGTGCAGCGCCTAGACGCCACAGGGCCAGCCGAGGTTGACCTGATTGCGCGCGGCCCCGACCCATCGGGGGCAGAGCGGGAACTGGCGCGGGCTAAGGTCGCCTTTGGCGCGAAAGACAGTGCGGCCCACGTCGAACTGGACCTGCCCGCCGAACTGCGCAATCGGGTGACGCGTTTTGCCCTTGATGGCCAACGCAGCGCGGGGGCTGTGACCTTGGCGGGCGATACGCTGAAGCGGCGCAAGGTGGCTTTGGTCAGCGATACCGCCGACGGCGAAGGTTTACAGCTTTTGTCGCCGCTGCATTATCTGCGCCAAGCACTGGCCCCCTCGTCCGATATCCTTTCCGGCGGGCTGGGGGATGTCTTGCCCTCTAAGCCCGACGTGATTGTGCTGGCCGATGGGACACAGGTGCCGCCTGCGCAAGCTGACATGCTGAAAGCTTGGGTGGAAAAGGGCGGCGTGCTGCTGCGCTTTGCGGGGCCAAGGCTTGCGGCGGCAGATATGGCCGCACTGGCGGGCGACCCCTTGATGCCCGTCACCCTGCGGCAAGGCGGGCTGACCAGTGGCGGCGCGATGAGCTGGGGCGCGCCCAAAGCCTTGGCAGCGTTTGCCCCAGCCTCGCCCTTCCACGGCCTAACCGTGCCCGCAGATATCAGAGTGCGCACCCAAGTGCTGGCGCAGCCGGATGCTGACCTGCCGTCGCGCACCTTGGCGGCGTTAGACGATGGCACGCCTTTGGTCACCCGCAAGGCGCTGGGGCTGGGGCAGGTGGTGCTGTTTCACGTGACCGCCAATGCCGAATGGTCTGACCTGCCGCTGTCGGGCCTGTTTGTGCAGATGCTAGAGCGGTTGGCGGTCTCTGGCACCTCGGGCAGCGCGGGGGCGGATGTGCTGGCAGGGTTGATCTGGACGCCTTCGCATATCCTGAACGGCTGGGGCGATTTGGCCGACCCTGCAACGCTGGCGGGCGTCTCGGGCGAGGCTTTGGTGCAGGCCTTGGGGCAAGGCCCCTCGGCCGCGGTGCCGGCGGGCCTGTATCGGCATGACGGCTTGGGGCTGGCGCTGAATGCTGTGCCGGTGGATCAGCCCTTGGTTAAGGCGACTTGGCCCTTGGGCATCGCGGTGCAGGGCCTGGACCTGCCCGCCCAGATCGCGCTGAAAGGGCCGGTGCTGGCCTTGGCTTTGCTGCTGCTGCTGCTGGATGCGCTGGCCACCTTGGCCCTGACCCAACGTTTGGGATTTGCGCGGCGCGGGGGTTTGATGCTGCTGGCCTTGGCCTTGCTGGCCCATCCGCAGACAGCGCAGGCCGATAACGCCGCCGATCAAAGGGCTATTGCCGCCACCGAAGGCGTGGTGCTGGCCTATGTGATCACGGGCGACAGGACTGTCGATGCCACCTCTGCCGCAGGGTTGCAGGGCTTAAGCGACCAGTTGATCGCCCGCACCGCGATAGAGCCTTTGGCCCCGATGGGCGTGGATGTGGAAAAGGACGAGGTGGTGTTCTTTCCCTTCCTGTATTGGCCCATCACCGCCGATGCGCCCACGCCCTCGGCTGCGGCTTATGACAAGCTGAACCATTACCTGCGCACAGGGGGGATGATCTTGTTTGACACCCGCGATGCCGACATGGCCGGTGCTGGCCCCACGCCCGAAGGCCAAGCCTTGCAGCGCATCGCCCAAGGGTTAGATATCCCGCCTCTGTCGCCCCTGCCCGTCGACCACGTGCTGACCCGCAGCTTTTACCTGCTGCAAGCCTTTCCCGGCCGCTTCACCGAAGGCGGGCTTTGGGTCGAAGCCCCGCCCCCCGATGCCGCGAAATCCGACGGGATGCCGTTTCGCAACCTGAACGATGGCGTGACCCCCGTGGTGATTGGCGGCAACGATTGGGCCAGTGCTTGGGCGGTGGATGAGAACGGCTGGCCCCTGCTGCCCGTAGGGCGCGGCGCGGCGGGCGATCAGCAAAGGGAATATGCCTACCGCTTTGGCATCAATCTGATCATGCATGTGCTGACGGGCAATTATAAATCCGACCAAGTCCACGTGCCCGCCCTGTTGGAAAGGTTGGGCAAATGAGCCAGATCGTTGTGCTGCATCCCCTTCTGGCCCCATGGGCGCTGACCGTACTTGGCGGGGTGGCGCTGGCTGTGATGGGTTTGTCCATTTGGCGCGGGCTAAAGGGCTGGCCATGGCGCGCGCTGGCTATGGGGCTGGGCCTGATGGCTTTGGCCAACCCCGCCCTGCAACAGGAAGACCGCAAACCCCTGCCTGACATCGTGGTGCTGCTGGTCGATGACAGCGCCAGCCAAACCCTGTCTGACCGCCCCTTTCAAACCGCCCAAGCGGTAGAGGCGATCAAGGCCAAGGTCGCAGCCCTGCCCCATACCGATTTGCGCATCGTGCATCTGGGCGATGGCCAAGACAATTCCGGCACCTTGGCCATGGCGGCGCTATCGCAAGCCTTGGCGCAAGAACCGCAGGGGCGCATTGCGGGGGTGATCCTGATCACCGACGGGCAGGTGCATGACCTATCCGCCGCCCCCGCCCTGCCTGCCCCGCTTCATGTGCTGCTCACAGGGCGCAAAGGCGACTGGGACCGCAGGCTTTCCATCACCAACGCCCCCGCCTTTGCGATCATGGGCGAAAAAGCCAGCCTGAGTTTCAAGATCGAAGATCAGGGCCAAGCCCCGCCAAATGCGGCAACCACGGCACAGGTGACCATCGCCCTTGACGCCGATGCGCCGCAAACCTTTGCCGTGCCCATCGGCCAAGAGATGACCCTGCCGCTGACCCTGCCCCATGCGGGGATCAACGTGGTGCAATTGTCAATCGCTCCGCAATCGGGCGAGTTGACCGACCGCAACAATGCCGCTGTCGTGCAGATCAACGGCGTGCGTGACCGTTTGCGGGTGCTGTTGATCTCGGGCGAACCGAACCCCGGCGAGCGGGTCTGGCGCAACTTGCTGAAATCGGACCCCTCGGTCGATCTGGTGCATTTCACCATTCTGCGCCCGCCCGAAAAGCAAGACGATATTCCCCTGTCGGACCTGTCGCTGATCGCCTTTCCGATCAAGGAATTGTTCGTCGACAAGATCAAGGACTTCGACCTGATCATCTTTGACCGCTACGCGATGCGGGGCATTTTGCCGATGTCTTACCTGCAAAATGTGGTCGATTATGTCACCCAAGGCGGCACGGTTCTGGTGGCGGCGGGGCCAGAGTTCGGGCAGGTCGATAGCCTGTGGCGCTCACCCCTCTCACAGATTTTGCCCGTGGCACCGACCAGCCGGATCATCGCGCAAGGCTTCAATCCGCACGTGACCGACCTTGGCCGCAAACATCCCGTGACCCAAGGGCTAGAGTCGCTGGCCCCGAAAGGCGGTTGGGGCCGCTGGTTCCGGCTGATCGAGGTGACGCAGCGCGCAGGGCAAGTGCTGATGAGCGGGCCGGATGATAAGCCCTTGCTGGTGCTAGACCGCGTGGGGCAAGGGCGGGTGGCGGTGCTGGCCTCAGACCAAAGCTGGCTGTGGGGCAAAGGCTTTGAAGGAGGCGGTCCGCAGTTGGAATTGCTGCGCCGCTTGGCGCATTGGATGCTGAAGCAGCCCGAGCTAGAGGAAGAATCGCTTGGCGCTGTGGCTTTGGGCCAAAGCCTAACCGTCACAAGGCGCACAATCCTTGACACCGCCCCGCCAGAGGTGACCGTGACCCTGCCCGATGGCAGCACCGCGACACTGCCGCTGCGGCAAACCGCGCCCGGACAATATCAAGCCACCTATGATGCCCCACAACTGGGGCTGTACCGCTTGCAACAGGGTGATCTGGTGCGGGTGGTGGCGATAGGCCCCTCTGCCCCCAAAGAGTTCGAGGAAACTCTGGCCAGCCCCAACAAGCTGGCCCCGATTGTGGCCAGCGCCAAGGGCGGAATTCTGCCATTGGAAACCGGCATCCCCGACCTGCGCTTGGTCAGCGATGGCCGCCCCGCCGCAGGGCGCGGCTGGATCGGCATCACCCCGCGCGGGGCCTATGTGACGGGGGATATAAATGTCAAACCCGTGCTGCCCGCTTGGGCCTATCTGATCTTGGCGGCCCTTGCCTGCGTGCTGGCATGGTGGCGCGAAGGGCGCAAAAGTTCCGCGGCGCTTACACACTCTCGGTGACGGGCAAAGTCAGTCAAGCTTTTCCATCATCACGGCGCGCGAATGGCTGGCGAATTCTCGGCGGATCAGGACTGCGGTGGTCAGGATCACCGCATAGATCAGCGCCTTGGGGCCGATCAGCCATGCCAGCCCCGCAAGGGCGAAGTAAATCGCATTCAAGCCGCGGTTAAAACTGCGGGCGGCGGTGATGATGATCTCGGCGGTTTGGTTGGCGCGGGGGCGGGCCATGGGGTGGGTGTGGTCATTGGGAATGGCGGCCATCATGATGGCACAGTAGCCAAACAAACGGTGGCTCCACACAAATTTCAGCAGGGCATTGCCCAAGAACGCCACGACCACGATCAGCTTGATGCGCAGTTGCGCGGTTTCTGACCCGATCGTCAGATCATGGGCCAGCCCTTGCAAGGTGGTGGTGTTGCCAATCATCGCCACGCCGCCACCAATGGCAATCATCGCACCCGAGATGAAGAACGCCGCACTTTGGCGCAGGCTGTCGATCAGCGAAATGTCGAAGATGCGCGGTTCACGGGTGAGAAACTCTACCATCCAGCGGCGGCGGTAGTCTTTCATCAGATGCGAGACAGAGGGCCGCCATGACGGCGGATGCTCGGCCAGCGTTCCGGTGGCAAACCACGCCAAGATCAAGACCGCGAAAGCCGCGCTGTCAAAGGCGCTAAAGGTTGATTCAAGGGCGGATAGCAGGTTCATGCCCCGTTTATACCCGTTCGCCTGACACCTTGCCAGTGGCAAGCGCCCCCCCTAAGGTCGCCCAAAGGGGACGCGCCATGGATATGCCACTGCCCGACCAACGGATTTTACACGCCCGCGATGGGCTGATCGCACGCTTGCGCGGCGTGCTGCCGGCGGATGCCGTGATCGCCGACCCTGCCGAAACGCGGGCCTATGAATGTGATGCACTGGCGGCCTATCGCTGCGCGCCTTTGGCGGTGGTTTTGCCGCGCTCAACCGCCGAAGTGTCTGCGGTTTTGCGCCTGTGCAGCCAGATGGGGGTCAAGGTGGTGCCAAGGGGGGCGGGCACCTCGCTGGCGGGGGGCAGTTTTCCCACGGCGGATTGCGTGGTGCTGGGCGTGGCGCGGATGAATGCCGTGATCGAGACCGATTATGACAACCGCTTTATCCGCGTGCAAACCGGTCGCACCAATCTGGCCGTCACGGGGGCGGTCGAAGCCGACGGGTGGTTTTATGCGCCTGACCCGTCAAGCCAAGTGGCCTGCGCCATTGCGGGCAATATCGCCATGAACTCGGGCGGGGCGCATTGCTTGAAATACGGGGTGACGACCAACAACCTGCTGGGCGTGACCATCGTTTTGATGAGCGGTGAGGTGGTTGAAATCGGCGGCCCTTGGTCCGATGCGCCGGGGCTAGACCTGCTGGGCGTGATCTGCGGATCAGAGGGCCAGTTGGGCGTTGTGACCGAAGCTTACCTGCGCATTCTGCCCAAGCCCGAAGGCGCGCGGCCTGTGCTGATGGGCTTTGCCGCCAACGAGGTCGCGGGGGCCTGTGTGGCCGATATCATCCGCGCCGGCCTGTTGCCCGTGGCGATTGAATTCATGGACCGCCCCTGTATCCGCGCTTGCGAAGACTTCGCCAAGGCGGGCTACCCCGATTGCGAAGCCCTGCTGATCGTCGAGGTCGAGGGCAGCCCCGCCGAGATTGACGCGCAACTGGCGCGGATCAAAGACATAGCACTGCGCCACAATCCGGTGGCCTACCGCGAAAGCGGTTCGGAAGAGGAAAGCCGCAAGATCTGGCTGGGGCGCAAATCGGCCTTCGGGGCGATGGGGAATATCGCCGATTACATGTGCTTGGATGGCACGATCCCCGTGTCGGAACTGCCCTATGTCCTGCGCCGCATTGCCGAGATGAGTGCGGCTGTCGGCCTGTCGGTGGCCAATGTCTTTCACGCGGGCGATGGCAATATGCACCCCTTGATCCTGTACAACGCCAACAAACCCGGCGATCTGGAACTGTGCGAGGCTTTGGGCGCAGATATCTTGAAGCTATGTGTCGAGGTGGGCGGTTGCCTAACGGGCGAACACGGCGTGGGGGTGGAAAAGCGCGACCTGATGACGGTGCAATTCAACTCCGCCGATCTTGAAGCGCAGTTGCGTGTCAAAGATGTCTTTGACCCCGCTTGGCTCTTAAACCCCGCCAAAGTTTTTCCGCTGGATGTCACCGCCAGCCGCCGTGCGTCATGACACCGCTTGCATTGCACCCGCACAGCGAGGCGGAACTGGGCGAGATGATCCGCGCGGCCCAAGGCCCTGTGTCGCTGCGCGGCGGTGGCACGCGGGGGGTGGCCTATGGGCCGGGGACGGTGCTGGAAACGGCGGGCTTGTCGGGCATAAGCTTATACGAACCGGGCGCTCTAACCTTGGTTGCCGCCGCCGGCACCCCCTTGGCCGAGGTTGAGGCGGTTTTATCCGCCCAAGGCCAACGCTTGGCTTTTGAAGCACCCGATTTGCGCAGGGCATTGCAGCGGCAGGGGGTTTCCACGCTTGGCGGGGTCGTGGCGACCAACGCCAGCGGCCCGCGCCGTGTGCAGACGGGGGCGGCGCGCGATCATCTGATCGGGGTGCGCTTTGTCGACGGGATGGGCAGCGTTGTGAAATCGGGCGGGCGGGTGATGAAGAATGTCACCGGTCTGGATTTGGTCAAGCTGATGGCGGGCAGTCATGGCACCTTGGGCGTGATCACCCAAGTGGCGTTCAAGCTGCAAGCCGTGCCGGAATGTGCGGTGACGTTGCAAACGCAGGTGCCTTTAAGCGCAGGATTGGCCTTGCTGCGCCGCGCGCTTGGGTCGCCGTTTGAAGTGTCAGGCGCGGCCTATGGCACCTTTGGCGCGGCGTTGCGGGTCGAGGGGATGCAAGCCTCGGTGCGGTACCGTGTGGCCTCGCTGAAAGCGCTGCTTGGCGGGGATTGGGTGGAAACGGCGGGCGATGCGCTGTGGGTCGGGGTGCGCGATGCGCAGGGGTTGGACGATGGGGCGCTGTGGCGTGTGTCGTGCAAACCTACGGCTGCCGAGGGGGTTGTTGCGGCCTTGGCGGGTGTGGCCCATCAGGCGATTTTTGATTGGGGCGGTGGGTTGATCTGGATCGCGGTGCAGGGCTTGGGCGATGCAGGGGCGGCGCTGATCAGGGGCGCTGTGGCAGGCGTGGGCCATGCAACCTTGATGCGCGGCACTTGCGCTGCGGCCTTTGCACCTGAAGCGGCGGGGGTTGCGGCGCTGTCGCGCGCCCTGCGGGCGCAGTTTGATCCCAAGGGGATTTTGAACGCAGGGATCATGGGCTGATGCAAACCTTCTTTAGCGATGCGCAACTGCGCGACCCGAAGCTGGCCGAGGCGAACAAGATCCTGCGCGCTTGCGTGCACTGCGGCTTATGCACGGCCACCTGCCCCAGCTATCAAGTGCTGGGCGATGAGCTCGACAGCCCAAGGGGGCGCATCTATCTGATCAAGGAAATGCTGGAATCCGGCCGCGCGGCCGATGCCAAAACCGCCAAGCATATCGACCGCTGCCTGTCTTGTCTGGCCTGTACCACAACCTGCCCATCAGGGGTGGATTACGCCCATCTGATCGAACAGGGCCGCGATCATGTCGAAAAGACCTATCGCCGCCCGTGGATGGACAGGGCGCTGCGCGCGGTGTTGGTGGCAGTGATGCCCTACCCAACCCGCTTTCGTCTGGCGGTTTTTGCCGCCCGCCTGACACGGCCTTTGGCGCGGCTGATCCCCGATGCGCGGGTGCAAGCTTTGCTGGCCTTGGTGCCCAAAACCCTGCCCCCCGTCAGCCGCAACGATGACGCGCAGGTCTTTCCAGCCCTTGGCCCGCGCAAAATGCGCGTGGTGCTGATGACAGGCTGTGTGCAAAAGGCGCTGGATACCGAGATCAACGATGCCACCATCCGCCTGCTGACACGGCTTGGGGCCGAGGTGGTGGTGCCCCCCAACATGGGCTGCTGCGGCGCCTTGCCGCTGCATATGGGGCAAGAGACTGCCGCTTTGCCCAAGGCGCGCAGCATGGTGCGCGCGGTGATGGCGGCGCACCGTGCGGGGCCGCTGGATGCCTTGGTCATCAACACCTCGGGCTGCGGGTCAACGCTGAAAGATTACGGCCACCTTTTGGCGCATGACCCACTGTCCGCCGATGCCGCCCAAGTGGCAGGGCTGGCCCGCGATGTGACCGAGGTGATTGCGACCCTTGGCCTGCCCGAGACCACCCCCAAAGGGCTGGCTGTCGCCTATCACGCCGCCTGTTCGTTGCAGCATGGCCAAAAGATCAAAACGCTGCCCAAAGACCTGCTGACGCAAGCGGGCTTTAAGGTCAGCGAACCCGCCGACAGCCATCTGTGCTGCGGATCGGCGGGGACGTATAATATCTTGCAGCCCGAAATCTCGGGCCAGTTGCGCCAGCGCAAGGTGACAACCCTGATGGCGCGCAAGCCTGATGTGATCGCGGCGGGCAATCTGGGCTGCATGATCCAGATCGGACAAGAGGCGGGTGTGCCGGTGGTGCATACCGTCAGCCTGCTGGATTGGGCGACCGGTGGCCCCCTGCCCTTGGCATTTCGCCAAAAGCACGGGGCCTAAAGCGGGCCGTCAATAAATCAGGCTGTCCAACACCCCATAAGCTCCGCCGCGCGTTTCCAGCATGGCCATCTGGCCCGAACTGCGGGCATAGGCAGTGATCGCCCGATAGGTGGCAGGCCCAAAGCTGCCATCCACATAGCCGTTGTAGTAGCCATAGTTGGCCAGTGCCGCCTGAATCCGGCGGCGTTCGCCCGACGAATAAGACTGAAACGCCTGCGCTGCGGGTGTGGCGTAGTAGCTGTAGACGGGTTGATAAACGGGCGGCTGGTAATACATCGGCGGCGGGTTGGCGGGCGCGTAAACCTGCGGAGACTGCTCGTAGGCGCGGTGTCTTTGTGCGTCCTTCACAATCGCGCCCAACAACAGCACCGACAGCGCGCCTTTGGTGAAATCTTGCTCGCGCTGGCCCCAAGCCAAGGCGGGGGCAACCGAGGTGCCCAACAGCGCCAAGGCGACAGAGCCGGAAATCAAAGCGCGTTTGGCGGAAGAGAAAAGCGTAACCATGTCGTGATCCTTTCGGGTGGCGGGTGGGCGGTGCCGCAGACCTTGCTGTGGCGTTTGCCTTGAACCGAACATGGGGCTTTGCGGGCAGATAAGCAAAATCAGGGCCTTGTTAGGCGATAACAAGGCCCTGAAAATCGCACTAACCCTTTTATTTCAAACGGAAATCAAAGTGCTTGCGCACATCTTCCTCGATCACCCAAGTGCCTTTGAATGTGGGTTCCACCACAAAGGAATCGCCCGCCTGTACGGTCACAGGCGTGCCGCCATCGGGCGTAATGGTGATGCGCCCTGCGATCAGGACGACATATTCATAGGCGGTATAGGTGGCATGGTAGGCCCCCTTGGTGCATTCCCAGATGCCCGACATCATGTCGCCCGCAGCCGAGGTGTGCAGCACCCATGTCTTCATCTTGGGGGTGCCTGCAGTGACAACCCATCCGTCGAGATCATCGGTGATAGGGGTCGCTGCAGAGGTGGGGGGAAGTTTGATAACGGTTTGCATAAAGTGGCTCCCTTGGTTGGATGGGGCCATCTTGCGCAAACTTTGTGACACTGTCGCTGCAAATGGCGACAAAGGCTTGGTCAGGCACGACCCCGGCGGCGCGAACCGCCGGGGTCAAAGCGGTTAGATCGACAGGCAGATATACTTCATTTCCATATAGTCTTCGATCCCGTGGTGGCTGCCTTCGCGGCCAAGGCCGGATTGCTTCACACCGCCAAAGGGGGCAACCTCGGTCGAAATCAGGCCAGTGTTCACGCCGACCATGCCGTATTCCAGCGCCTCTTGCACACGGGTGATGCGGCCGATGTCGCGGGAATAGAAGTACGAGGCCAGGCCAAAGATCGTGTCATTCGCCAGCGCGATGATCTCTGCTTCGGTGTCAAACTTGAACAAGGGCGCAAGCGGGCCAAAGGTTTCTTCGGTTGCGACCTTGGCGGTGGGCAAAACGCCCGTCACCACGGTGGGTTCAAAGAACGTGCCGCCCAGCGCATGGCGCTTGCCGCCCGTCAGGATCTTGCCACCGGACGCCAGAACATCTGCGATATGCTCTTGCACCTTTTCCACAGCTGATTCGTTGATCAAGGGGCCCGTGGTGGTGCCCGCTTTCAACCCATCGCCAATCGCCAGCTTTTGCACAGCCGCCGACAGCTTTTCGGCAAAGGCGTCATAGACCCCCGCTTGCACATAAATCCGGTTGGCGCAGACACAGGTTTGGCCATTGTTGCGGAATTTGGAAATCATCGCGCCTTCGACGGCCTTATCCAGATCGGCATCGTCAAACACGATGAAGGGCGCGTTGCCCCCCAGCTCCATCGAGCATTTGAGCACTTGTTCCGCCGCCTGACGCAGCAGAATGCGGCCCACTTCGGTTGATCCGGTGAAGGTCAGTTTGCGCACGGACGGGTTCTCGCAGAACTCTTTGCCGATGTCAGACGAGCGTTTCGAGGTGATCACCGAAAACACCCCGCCCGGAACGCCGGCCCGCTCGGCCAGAACGGCCAAAGCGATGGCGGACAGCGGCGTTTCAGCGGCGGGTCGGCAGACAAAGCCGCAACCTGCGGCCAAGGCGGGCGCGACCTTGCGCGCGATCATGGCGTTGGGAAAGTTCCAAGGCGTGATCGACGCTGCCACGCCGATCGGCTGCTTGATCACCGTGATGCGCTTGTCGCGTTGGTGGCCGGGGATGGTTTCGCCGTAGATGCGCTTGGCCTCTTCGCCGAACCATTCGATAAAGCTGGCGCCGTAGACCACTTCGCCCTTTGCTTCGGGCAGGGGTTTGCCCTGTTCGGCAGTCAGGATCGTGCCGAGGTCATCTTGGTGGGCGATGCACAGGTCATACCATTTGCGCAAGATCGCAGCGCGTTCCTTGCCGGTGCGTGCGGCCCATTCGTGGCGCGCTTTGTCAGCGGCGGCGATGGCGCGGGCGGCATCGGCACGTGTCAGGTCGGGCACGCGGGCGATGACATCGCCGCGCGCGGGGTTGGTGACGGCAAAGGTCGCGCCATCGGCCGCATCCACCCATTCCCCAGCCACATAGGCCTTGTTGGGCAACAGAGTTGGGTCTTTAAGCAAAGCGCGCAGATCGGTTACGGAATCGAGCATCAGTTGGGCCTCCAAATGTCGTTGAGCTTGCAATGGCGCAGGCGGGGGCAAAAGTCCAGTTCTGGGTGATGGGTCAAGGCGAAAGGCCAAGGGGAACAGAATGCAAGAGATCGACCAAGCCTACCAGAACGGCGCGTTTATCCCCGGGGCAGAGGCCTATCCCCCCCGCTGGGATGCCGCAGCCCAAGCCTTTCGCGACAGCCTTGGGCCGCGCGCGGCGCTGGATCTGGCCTATGGCCCCGAACCGCGCCAGCGGTTTGATCTGTTTTACCCCCAAGGCCAGCCCAAGGGGCTGATGGTCTTTATCCACGGCGGCTATTGGCTGGCCTTCGGGCGGGAAACTTGGTCGCACCTGGCGGCGGGGGCATTGGGGCGCGGGTGGGCCTGTGCAATGCCATCTTATACGCTGGCCCCCCAAGCCCGCATCGCGCATATGACAGGCGAAGTGGCGCAAGCCATCAGCACCGCCTCGGCCTTGGTTGCAGGCCCTGTCGTGGTAACGGGCCATTCCGCAGGCGGCCATCTTGCCGCGCGCATGGGCTGCGCCGATCAGGCCTTACCGCAAGTGCGCCGTGTGGTGCCCATCTCTCCCTTGGGCGAGTTGGAACCGCTGCGCCAAACCGCCATGAACGCCGATCTGCGGCTGGATGCCGACGAGGTTGCCCGCGAAAGCCCCGCCCGCCTTACCCTGCGGTCAGACTGCGGTGCCCATGTCTGGGTCGGCGGGAATGAACGCCCCGCCTTTGTGTGGCAAGCGCGCACCTTGTCAGAGGCTTGGGCCTGCCCTTGGACAGTCGCCCCCGATCTGCACCATTTCAACGTGATCGACGGTTTGGCAGACCCCGACTCCCCCTTGATGGCAACCTGCCTTGACGGGCTGTAACGCCCGTTCAACTGGCTGACCTTACCCAGCCTTACACCAGCGTGCCGCGCTGCCAACCGTCGGCGCGTTCCACCCGATCACACCCCGCAAATGTTGCCAAACGGTCCAATTCGGCGTCCAGCCGCCGCAAACGGGCGGCTGTCAGGGCAACACCTGCCTCTGGCCAAAAGGCGCGCAGGTGCAAGGTGGATTGGGCGCGCAGGGCTTTGGCGTCAAGGCGGCCAATCAGGCGGCTGCCTTCCAGAACGGGAAAGACATAGTAGCCGTATGTGCGCTTGGGTTCGGGGACGAAGACCTCGATCCGGTAGTGAAAGCCGAACAGAAATTCGGCGCGGTCGCGGTCGCGCAGCGCGGGATCAAAGGGCGATAGGATGCGAATGCGCTTGGGCGACGGTTCGGGGGCCGCTGCCGCCGCCAGACCCACATCAGGGCGAGCAAGGCTTGGTTTGCGACGGCCATCTGCGCCCTCAATCTCAACCCGTGCGATCTCGCCCCGCTTCAGGGCGGCTTGCGCCCAAAGCTTCGCCTCTTGCGGGGTGATCAAATGCCAAAAGGCGCGCAGTTCGCTTGGGTCGGCAAAGCCCAAACGGTCAAGGGCTGACGCGCAGGCCCAATCAATCATCTGCGCGCGGTCGCCGATGGGTGCGCGGTGCGGTGCGGGGATCACCCGCTCTGTCAGATCATAGACCTTGCGAAACCCCTCGCGCCGCGTGATGGCCAGCTGCCCCGTGCGCCACAGCCATTCCAGCGCGGTTTTAGAGGGATGCCAATCCCACCACCCGCCCGAACCGCGCGGTTCTTGCCCGCCGACATCGGAAGTGGTCAGGGGGCCTTCGGCTTGGATGCGGGCCAAGATCGACTCGAACAGCGCCTCGTATCCGGGGCGAAACCAGTTGGCCCAATTGGCGCGCAGCCGGATGGCATCGCTGGCGAACCGGTGGTGCCAATGGCCGTGCAGGGCCGTGGGCAGGATGGCGGCATCGTGGGTCCAATGCTCCCACAGGGTGCGGTCTTGTTCGATCAGGTGGTGCAGGGCGGCAGGCTTATAGCTTTGCCGCCGCGACCATAAGATCATGTGATGGGCGCGTTCGACGGTGTTGATGCTGTCAACCTGCACAAAGCCCAAACGGTCGACCAAGGCCGCTAAGTCTGCCCCGCTGGCGGGGCCAGAGGGCGGCTCTGCCAAGGCGTGGCGGTGCAGGAAAAGGCGGCGGGCGTCGAGGTTGGGCAGGACCATGTCACGACGCTAGCAGGTGGTGCGCCACGCGCCAAGATGCGGCGATCTGGCATCGGGCGTTGATTTATGGATATTTGGGCAAGTCTGAAAACGATCAGGCGGGGCCGTACAAACGGGTCATCTGGCGAAAGCTAAGCAACCGCTTGGTCTTTTCATCCCACAGCTTCAGCTTTACGCACGAAAGGCTTTGCCGGACTGTCAGCTTTTGCGCCTGCGCCAATGCGGGCTGGTCGGCCAGCACCTCGGGCAGGCGGTAAAACGGGATGCGGCTGTAAAGGTGGTGCACATGGTGGATGCCGATGTTTCCGGTCATCCATTGCAAAAGGCGCGGCAGTTTGTAATGCGACGACCCTTCCAAGGCGGCATCATGTATCTGCCAATCGGGCGGTGTGGCCCAATGGGTCTGTTCAAACTGATGCTGCACATAAAACAGCCAAACCCCGATCGTCGCCCCGATCACCGAGGTGGGAATATAGATCAACAACAACGGCATAAGGCCATCCAGCCACACAATCAGGCCAACAATCATCACGATAAATGCGTTGGTGCCCATGGCCGAGACCCAATAGCGCCAGCCCGAAGACATCAGCCCCACGGGCAGTCGGTTTTGCACGATGAACAAATAGCTTGGCCCCAGCACGAACAGCACCAAGGGGTGGCGATACAGCCGGTACATCAGCCGCCCCCAAGCCCTGCGGGCGCGGTATTCATCCACCGTCAGCGTCAGCACATCGCCGATGCCGCGGTGATCAAGGTTGCCGTGATGCGCGTGATGGATCGCATGGGTGCGGCGCCACACGTCATAAGGCGTCAGGGTCAACACGCCTAAGGCGCGGCCCAACCAATCGGCGGCGGTGCGGTTGCCGAAATAAGACGCATGGCCCAAATCGTGCTGGATGATAAAAATCCGCACCAAAAACCCGCCGTTCACCACGGCAATCGCCACCGACAGCCAAGCCGACACATCCAGCGCTGCCCAAGCCAGCGCCCAGAGCAGGGCAAAGGGCACCAGCGTCACCGCCAGTTCAAATAGGCTGCGCCAGGTCGACGGCTCGCGGTAGCGCGCCAGTTTCACAACCCAAGCGCGGGCACTGTCCTGACGGGACTGATCTGTGTGGGTGTCAGGGGTCATTCAAAGGCCTATGAACAAGGCCAGAGGGACGGCAGATCGCAAGATGCAGCTTCCGCTGTAAGGAACCGGGGCTGGCCCGAGCCTGCCCCTTGTGGCCCGTTTAAGCCGCACGCGAAAGCCTATTCGGCGGCAGGTGCCGCCTTGAGCGCGGATTTGCGCTGTTTTTCGGTGGCCGATTTCAACTGCCCGCAGGCGGCCATGATATCCTCGCCGCGCGGGGTGCGGATGGGCGAGGCGTAGCCGGCGTTGTGGATGATGTCGGCAAAGGCGTGAATCCGGTTGCCGGACGAGCGTTTATAGGGCGCGCCGGGCCATTCGTTGAAGGGGATCAGGTTCACCTTGGCCGGAATGCCGCGCAACAGATCGACCAAGCGGTGGGCGTCTTCTTTGGTGTCGTTCACACCGTCAAGCATGACATATTCAAACGTAATGCGTTCGGAATTGGACAGGCCCGGATAAGCGCGCAGGGCATCCAGCAGGGTCGCGATGTTCCACTTTTTGTTGACGGGCACCAGTTTGTCGCGCACCTCGTCGGTGGTGGCGTGGAACGACACGGCCAAAAGGCAGCCAATCTCGGTCGCGGTGCGGGCGATTTCGGGCACAACGCCGCTGGTCGACAAGGTGATGCGGCGGCGGCCTAGGCCTATGCCTTCGTCATCCATCACGATCTTCATCGCATCGCGGACGTTTTCAAAGTTATACAACGGCTCGCCCATGCCCATCAGGACCACGTTCGACACCAGCCGCACCTCGGGCTTGGGTTGGCCTTTGACGGGCCATTCGCCCAGATCATCGCGCGCCAGCATGACTTGGCCGACAATCTCTGCCGCGGTCAGATTGCGCACCAGTTTTTGCGTGCCGGTGTGGCAAAAGCTACAGGTCAGCGTGCAGCCGACTTGCGACGAGATGCACAAGGTGCCGCGGTCGGTTTCAGGGATATAGACCACCTCAACCTCGTGCCCGCCTGCGATGCGCACCAGATATTTGCGCGTGCCATCGGCCGAGATTTGGCGGGTGACGACCTCGGGCAGCTCAACCGTGAAGTTTTCGGACAAAAGGGTGCGGTAGTCTTTGGCCAGATTGCTCATCGCCATAAAGTCGCGCAGGCCCCAGTAATAGACCCATTGCCACACCTGACCCACACGCATTTTGGCTTGATTTTCTGGCGTTCCCGCAGCGATCAGGGCGGCGCGCAGCTGATCGCGCGTCAAGCCGATGATGTTGGTTTTACCCCCTTCGGCCAGCTTGCGCGGCAGGGTCAAAACGTCTTGGGTGATGGGGGCGGTGGCGGGTGTCATGCAAAGCGTCTCGCAGGTTGAGCGGGCCGTATAGCGGCGTTCGGGGCGAAGCGCCATCGCAAGCTCAGGGGTTCCAACAGGCCCTTGCGGGACCGATATGTCAGCAAACACCCGACAGTGGGGTCAATTGCACTGGCTTGACGCTTCGGTCATCGCGGCGGTGAAGCCTGCCAAGCTAAAGGTGTCTTTGGTCTGGGTGCCTTTGGCGGAATGGGCGGTCAAGGTCGCCTCGGCGCCTTTTTGCATGGCGGCCAGAACTTTGACATCATCTTGCGGTGTCATGGCCCAAGCGTATTCGCCTTTCGTCGTCATCTGGAAGGTTTGATCATCAATCACCAGTTCAACGGTTGACCCTTGGGCAAAGGGATAGCCGCCGGCAAAAGACGTCTCGCCGCCGACCTGACCGGGGCGGAAGGTGACAAACAGCAAGATATCGCTGCGCTTGACCGAAACTTCCTTTCCGTCGCGGGTGTTCACGGTCTTTTTGGGCTTGGACACGCCCCAGCATTCCTTGGGGGTTCCGTCGGAAAAAACGCTCCACGCGGTTTTGGTGGCGGCCGTTTGCGCAACAGCGGGCGCAAGACCTTGGGCCAAAGCGACCAGCACCGCAACAAGACCTAGCACGCCACGCAGTGTCAGATTAAGCATCGTGTCAGCCTCCAAAAGTCTTTCACCACACCTGTGCCGTTTTCAGCAACTTTTTTCATGGCACGCGATATCTACACCCCGTATCCTACCTTTAACCGATAACAGGACTTTTGCGAAAGCCCCATGGGCAGTTTTCCGCCAAGACCACAAGGATGAGACCGAAGATGATGAACCGACAGGCACTGACCATGGTGCAAACATGGCGCGGCGGGCTTTTGGAAAGCTATCACGCGGGTCATGCCGTGATTTGCGACGAAAAAGGCCAGATTGTCGAGGCTTGGGGCAACCCCGATCAGGTGATCTTTCCGCGCTCGTCGTGCAAGATGATTCAGGCGCTGCCCTTGGTAGAAAGCGGCGCGGCGGACGCAGCGGGCCTGACAGAGGCGCAGTTGGCCTTTGCCTGTGCCAGCCACCACGGGCAGGCGTTGCACGTCAAGATGGCCGAATCGTGGCTGCACGGTCTGGGCATGGGGGAAGCCGATCTGCGCTGCGGATCGCATGAGCCGTCAGATCGGGTCGAGCGCGACCGCCTGATCCGTGCCAACGAACGGCCTTGCCAGTACCACAACAACTGCTCGGGCAAGCATTCGGGCTTTTTGACAATGAACCGCCACATCAAGGGCCATGCGGATTATGTCGAACACGACCATCCCTTGCAGGTGATGGTCAAAGCCGCGTTTGAAGAAACGACAGGCGAAAACAGCCCCGGCTGGGGCGTTGACGGCTGCTCTGCCCCCAATTTCGCCACCTCGGTGCACGGGTTAGCGCGCGCTATGGGGCGGTTTGCGGGGGCTACGGGCGGCGGCGATACGCGCGACCGCGCGATGCACCGCCTGACCCGCGCCATGGCGCAGTTTCCGGAACTGGTGGCGGGCGACACGGCCACCGATACCGAACTGATGCGGGCGATGGATGGCAAGGTGACGTTAAAAGGCGGGGCAGAGGCGGTTCACATCGCCATTCTGCCGCAGCTTAAGCGGGGCATCGCGATCAAGATCGTCGATGGCGGCTACCGCGCATCTGATGCCGTCATGACGGCGTTGCTGGTGCGGTTGGGCGCGCTGGATGCCAACCACCCCTACGCCAAAAAACGCCTGAACGCGGTGCAAACCAACTGGCGCGGCAAAGAGACGGGGATTGTCACCCTCGCCCCGGGGTTTTTGTAACGCCGGACGTGGGGGCGCAGCACCGTTGCAAGTAAAGCCTACGGGCTTTGGGCTTGATTTGTAACGGTTGCGCGATAGACTTGTGACATGACGCAATTGGTGACCACCCCGTTTGTTCCAGCAGAACGCCCGCCCGAACAGGTGTGCTTTGACCGTCGTGAATTTGGTGTGATCTTTTCGCTGTATGGCCGGATGGTGGCGGCGGGAGAGTGGCGCGATTACGGCATCTCGACCCTGCGCGAGATGGCGGTGTTTTCGATCTTTCGGCGCACGGCGGAAATGCCACTGTACCGTGTGGAAAAGCGCCCCGCTTTGCGGGCCAAGCAGGGCATCTACGGCGTTGTGGCCATGGACGGGCGGATTTTGCGCCGTGGCCACGATCTGGCCCAAGTGCTGCGCGTGCTAGAGCCAAAGTCGGTGCGGCTGGTCGATTAAAGGCGGCGGTGGCTGCGCAACGGGGCGCCTTCGGCCTGTTGGATGCGGGCGATGGCATCAGCGATGTTTTCGTAGGCCACCGACATTGTGTGACCGTTGGCATGGATCAGGCGCTGGTTGTCGACAGCCATGGCGACATGACCCGCCCAGAACAACAAATCTCCACGCTGAAAGTCGCCTTGCACCACGCGCCCTGCGGTTTCTTGCAGGTCAGAATCGGCAGGCAGACCCATGCCGCAGGCCAAATGCGCGATTTGGGCAAGGCCCGAGCAATCTAAGCCCGCCCGCGAATTGCCGCCCCACAGATAGGGGCTGTGCAGGAACATTTCAGCCACCGACACCGGATCGGCCAGATACGTGCCCAAGGGCAGCAGATGGGGGGCGGGCACAAAGCCCTGTGTCGTTTGGGCATAGGCGCCGACCTGATCCAGCACCGCCACCCGCGCGCCCATGGGCAAAGCGCTTAGGTTTTGCGAACTGGCTTTGGGCTGGGCATAAAGATGCGTGCCGGTTGCGGCCACCCAATGCGTGGCAGGCGGGGCCTGTTCCAGCACCGCTTCGGGCAGCCAGCCGCAGTAGCCGTCTTTGGTGGCAAAGCCGAAGGCGTGGGCTTGGTCGCGGTCGATGACGGTAAAGTCCTCTCCCAGCCACAGCTGACGTTCGCGCGGCCCATAGGGGCTGCGCAGCAGGTCGACCAAGGGGGCGGCGATTTGCAGCGTCTCACCGGCGGTAAAGGCGGGGGCGTCGATCTGGCCGTGCAGCGAGATATGGGCGATGCGGGCCGTGGCGGGGGTCAGGCGGCGGTCCATTCACAGGCCCAATATGGCGGGCAGGGCCGCAAAAACCGCGCGGGCACCTTGGCCGACCCCGCCCTTGGGGCGGGCGGGCAGGTCAGAGGGCGTGTGAGCGTAGATGTCAAAATGCAAATAGCGCGGGTTGTTCACAAAGCGGCGCAAAAACAGCGCGGCGGTGGCCGAGCCTGCAAAGCCCCAGCCCGGCGCGTTATCAAGATCGGCGATGCCCGGTTCGATGATGGATTCGTAGGCATCATGAAAGGGCAGCCGCCAAACCGGATCAAAGGCCGCTGCGGCCCCCGCCTCTAACGCTGCGACCACGGCGGGGTCGTTGCAGTAATAGGGGGCAAGGTCGGGGCCAACGGCGATACGGGCGGCCCCTGTCAGGGTTGCCATGGATAAGATCATGTCAGCGGGCTCTTCCTCGGCCCAAGCCAGCGCGTCGCCCAAAACAAGGCGTCCTTCGGCGTCGGTGTCGTTCACCTCGACCGTCAGGCCCTTGCGCGAGGTGAGAATGTCTTTGGGCCGCAGCGCGTTGCCCGAGATGGCGTTTTCAACCGCCGGCACGATCACGCGCAACTGAACGGGCAGGCCAAGCGCCATGATCATATGGGCCAGCCCCAGCACCGTGGCCGCCCCGCCCATGTCTTTCTTCATCAGGTTCATGCCGGACGAGGGTTTGATATTCAACCCGCCGGTATCAAAGCACACCCCCTTGCCCACCAGCGTCAGCTTTGGGCCAACACTGCCCCAGCGCATATCCATAATGCGCGGCGCGCGGGGCGAGGCGCGGCCGACGGCATGGACCATGGGAAAGTTTTGCGTCAGCAGGTCATCGCCCCTGATCACGGTGGTGGTCGCGCCAAAGGATTGGGCCAATGCGACAAACGCCGCTTCAAGCTCGGCCGGGCCCATGTCAGAGGCGGGGGTGTTGACCAGATCGCGGGTCAGAAACTCTGCCTGCGCCATGGCCAGCAGGCGGGGGCCATCGGCCCCCTGTGGCAGGCGCAACAGGGGCGCATCGGGGTTTTTCGTGCTGCGGTAGCGGTCGAATCGGTAAGATTGCAACAGCCACGCCAGAACCGTTTCATCGCGCAGCGCAGCCGAAAGCGCGCCTTCCAGCGCCCAGTTGCCCGCAGGAAGCCCTGCAACGGCTTTCGCCACCCCAAAGCGCAACCGAGCACGGGCTTTGGGTGTGCCCAAACCCGCGATGGCCGAGGCAACACCCTCAGGCCCCGCAATAAGGCGCAGCTCGCCCAAGCCCGCCTCGAACCCCGTGGCGGCCAGCCAGTCTTTGGCGGGGTGGCTGTCACGCAAAGCGGGCCAGTCGTCAGCCGTCACCAAGGTCAGGCTGCGATAGGCAGCATCGGGGTCGGCAAAGCGGGGATGGGTCATGGCATTCTCCTACACCCTCAGCCTAGCCGTTCCCAAGCGCCCCGCAAGGGCGTTGCGCATCAAAGCCTGTGCAACGGTTTGGCGACCCTAGCCCTGCGTCAGGCCCAAGGGGTTATGCCCCTCGACCAAGGCCATATCGGCCACGCGCAAAAGCCTTGCCCAAACGGCGGCAAAAGCGGTCATATCCTGACTATCTATGCAGACGGTCAGATCGACCGCAATCAAGCCCAGCGTGACCAGACCCAAACTTTCGCTCATCCTTTGCAGACGGCGCAAAGGGCGGCGCATTTCTGCCAAATCATGCGCCTTGACCTGATCTGCCAAGCCTGAAACGCTTTGCGATATCTCGCCCAAGGCGCGGGTCACCACCTTTTGGGCCGTGACTGGCCCAAGGTTATGACAGATCGTTGCGATCGGCTTGACGTCTTGGCACACCTGATCCTTGGGGCGCAACGCCACCACTTTGTCTTGCGACATATTCCACACTCCCACTTCACCCAAGGCCAGTGTGGGCCGATAAGTTAAACAAACCCTTGCCGCAGGGCCGTTATGCCGCCGCTTTATCGCTACGATTCCTCTCGAATTTGCTGCAATTGCAAACTATGGTGGGCGGTCAAAGAAGGAGCCTTCGATGGATCACGCCCGCCCCCTGCCGTCTTATCTGGTCGCCCGCTTTCAAGGCTGGCGGGCCACGACCTATCAAGACAACCGCGCGTGGTACCGACGGTTGGCGGAAAGCGGGCAGCATCCGAGGGCTATGGTGATTTCGTGCTGCGACAGTCGGGTGCATGTCACCTCGATCTTCGGCGCGGATGAGGGAGAGTTCTTTATCCACCGCAATGTGGCCAATCTGGTGCCGCCATACAATCCGGACGGGGAATATCACGGCACCTCGGCTGCGGTGGAATATGCGGTGTCGTCGTTGAAAGTGGCGCATATTGTGGTGCTGGGCCATTCCAACTGCGGCGGGGTCAAGGGGTGCCATGACATGTGCTGCGGGCTTGCGCCGCAACTGGAAGAGAAGTCGTCCTTTGTCGGCCGCTGGATGGATATTTTGCGCCCCGGCTACGAGCGCGTCAAAGACCTGCCCCAAGACGAGCGGATCGCGGCCTTGGAAAAGCAGGCGGTGCGGGTGTCGCTGGAAAATCTGATGACCTTCCCCTTTGTGCGCGCCGCCTTGGAAGACGATATGCTGACGCTGCACGGCCTGTGGAACAACACGGGCGAAGGGGCGCTGGAACAGTTCGATCCCGCCAAGGACGGCTTTGTTCCGGTCTAAGGGGATGCTTGCGCGGGCTTGAAATAGGCCGCGGACCCCTTATCTCGCATGAAATTGCGAGGTGACACTTGGAAGCGATGCTAACCTTGGCAGGCCAGAACCTGCTGACCCCCATGATCCTAAGCTTTGCCTTAGGCGGCCTTGCCGCTTTGGTGCGGTCGGACCTAAGCGTGCCAGAGGCAGCGGCCAAGACGATGGCGCTGTATTTGCTGTTTGCCATCGGCTTCAAAGGCGGGGTCGCTGTCAGCAAAAGCGGAATTGACGGGCAGGTTTTGGCGGCTTTGGCCGCAGGGATCGCCCTGTCGTTTGTGTTGCCCGTCGTGGCTTTTGGCCTGCTGCGGGTGATGTCGCGCCTGTCAGCGGTCGAAGCGGCGGCGGTCGCGGCGCATTACGGGTCGATCTCTATCGTGACCTTTGCCACGGCCAGCGGCATCTTGGCCCTGCGCGGGATCGAGGCTGAGGGCTATATGGTCGCCGTATCCGCCGCGATGGAAAGCCCCGCGATTATCACCGCCTTGTGGTTGGCCTCACGCTCAGGCCAAGGACGCCGCGCCGAACCGGGCCTGTGGCGCGAGATTTTGCTGAACGGGTCGATTGTGCTGCTGGTTGGGGCCTTTGCCATCGGGATGATCACAGGCCCCGACGGCATGGCCAAGGTCGAGGCCTTTGTTGTGGCGCCGTGGCAGGGGGTTTTGTGCCTGTTCTTGCTGGATATGGGGCTGGTGGCGGGGCGCGGTCTGCGCGGCGCGCGGGGGATTATCGGGGCGGGCTTGGTGGCTTTTGGGGTGGTGATGCCGATGATCGGTGCTGCGGCAGGGCTTGGGGCGGCGCTGGTTTTGGGCCTGTCGCTGGGGGGTACGGTGTTGATGATGGTACTTGCCGCGTCGGCCAGTTACATCGCCGTGCCTGCGGCAATGCGCGTGGCCTTGCCCGAGGCGAACCCCTCTGTCGCCTTGACCCTGTCTTTGGGCATCACTTTTCCGTTCAATCTGGTCTTTGGCATTCCGGCCTACATCGCCGTCGCCGAAGCTATCGTAGGGGGCTGACACATGCAGACCTATACCGCCAAGCGCGTGGAAATTCTGATCGAAGCGCCCATGGAAAGCCGGTTGACGGCAGCGTTGACAGCGGCAGGCGTCAAGGGCTTTAGCGTGCTGCCCGTTTTGGGGGGTGCTGGCCAATCCGGCCGGTGGAGTGCCGAGGGCCAGATTGGCCGCGCAGGCATGGTTGCCGTGATTTGCCTGATCGCCCCCGAACGGCTAGAGGTTTTGCTGGACGCCGCCTTTGGCGTGGTTGAGCGCCATATCGGCCTGATCAACGTCACCGATGCGCAAGTGATCCGTAAGGCGCGGTTCTAGGCGGCGGGGGCCTTGCTGTAAGGCTCCGCCGCTGACACAGTGCTGCAAAGTTGGAGTTTGCCATGGCCGCCACATCGCCCGAACCGCTGAAATCCACCGCCGACCTGCCCCGCGTGGTGCGCGCCAAGGGCAGTTATCTATGGGATGCCACAGGCAAGGCCTATATCGACGGGTCGGGCGGGCCGGCTGTCTATTGCTTGGGCCACGCCAACGACGAGGTGAATGCCGCCGTCGCAGCGCAGATGTCTGACATCGCCCACGCTTACCGCTACAATTTCACCACCGACGCGCTGGAAGAGCTGACAGAGATCATCCGCACCTCGTGTGGCGGGACTTTGCGCGAAATGGTCTATGTCAGCAGCGGGTCTGAAGCGGTGGAAAGCTGCCTTAAGATCGCCTTGCAGTATCACACTGCCAACGGGCAGGCATCGCGGCGCAAGTTCATCTCGCGGCAGCGGTCGTGGCATGGCAACACGCTGGGCGCACTGGGCCTTTCAGGCTTTGCCGAACGCACGACGGCTTATGAGGGGGCCTTTATCCCCTCGATCAAACTGTCGCCTGTGAATGCCTATCGGCCCGTGGCAGGGGCAGATTCGGCCACGGTCGGGGCCGCTTGTGCGGCAGAGCTGGAAGCGGCCATTCTGCGCGAAGGGCCGCAAACCATCGCGGCCTTTGTGTTCGAACCCGTGGTGGGGGCTGCGGGTGGGTGCGTGCCCGCCCCCGATGGCTACGCCAAACTTGTGCGCGAGATTTGCACCAAATACGGCGTGCTGATGATCTCGGACGAGGTGATGTGCGGCGCGGGGCGCACGGGCACGTGGCGCGCCTTGGCCTATGACGGGGTGGAACCCGATATCATGTCCGTCGCCAAAGGGCTGGCTGCGGGCTATGTGCCGCTGGGCGCTGCGATCTGCACCACCAAGGTGTGGGAGGTGATCCGGGCCAAAGACGGCGCTTTTGGCACGGGCCACACCTTCACCGGCCACACCGCCGCCTGTGCCGCCGGGGTTGCCGTGCAAAAGATCATCGCGCGCGAGGGGTTGTTGGCGCGGGTGGCGGCGAATGGCGAACGAATAAAGGGCTGGATGGCGGATGCGCTGGCGGGGGTAGAGGCGATTGGCGACATACGCGGACGGGGCCATTTTATCTGCGCCGAACTTGTGGCTGACAGGGGGTCTAAAGCCCCGTTCGAAGCTGCGCGCCAATTGCACCTGAAAGTGCGCGCACAGGCGATGGAAAACGGGCTGATCTGCTATCCGGTCGGCGGCAATGTCGACGGGGTGAATGGCGATATCGTCATCCTATCGCCGCCCTACAATTGCTCGGATGCGGAACTGACGGAAATCGTTGACAAATGCGCCACCTCGATCGGCCAAGTGCTGCGGGCAGAAGGGTTGGCCTAATCTTTTCACGCAACAGTGACGACAGATTGTGCAAAGCTGTGCGTAAGATGGGCATATTCGCTTAAAGGAGCACGCAAAATGGGACATTTGTATAGCATCGTTCTGGCCAGCCTTATGGCCGTTTTTTCTTTATTGGCCATGCCAGCCACAGCCGCAGGCACCTCGGACGGGTCCAGCGAAACGGCCAGCGCGTCGGCCTATGACGAAGCGAAAGGCATGGTGGACGAGGGCAATTTCGCCGCCGCCCTGCCCAAACTGATCGCCCTGACCAAGGCCGATGCCAAGAATGCCGATGCGTGGAACCTGTTGGGCTTTACCTATCGCAAGCTTGGCCAGTTGGACGACAGCAACGCCGCCTATCTGACCGTGCTGTCGATCAACCCCGACCATCTGGGCGCGCTGGAATATCAAGGCGAGCTGTTCATCACGACCGGCAAGCTGGAGGACGCCAAGGCGAACTTGGCCAAGCTTCAGGCGCTGTGTGGCGACTGCGAGCAGGCGGAAGATTTGGAAAAGGCCCTGAAAGCCGCGGGGGCATAACCCCCGCGCGTTCAGCGTATATGCTCGGTGCCGTTACGGGTGAGGCTTTGATAAGCCACGACCAGAATGATGGTGCCCAAGAACAGGGCCGATGTCACAATCGTGCCCAACCCCATCCCGCCATATTCCCCCGGCTGTGACATAAAGTCACCAATCGACGCCCCCAAGGGCCGCGTGAAGATATAGGCCAGCCAAAAGCCCAAGATCGGGTCAAGCCGCAAGACCGCATAGCCCAAGGCGAGCGAGGCGATAATCATGCCAAACAACACTCCGGTGGCCAGATAGCCAAGCCCAAACTGCTCTGACACCAGATCGCCCGCCGCCGTGCCTAAGGCAAAGGTGAACAATATCGCGAGCCAATAAAACGCCTCGCGCTTGGTGGTGAAGATGGCATGGATCGACAAGGTGCGTTCAGATGCAAACCACACGGCAAAGGTGATGGCCAAAGCCAGCGCAAAGACCCAAGTCGTGGTGATGAGCCTGACACCAAAGGTGTCGACCAGATTGTCAGTCACCAAGGTGCCCACAACCGAAATCAGCACCACCGCCAGCCAATAGGCCCAAGGTACATAGCGCTTTTGCGCAAATTGCACCGCCAAGGCCACGACCAACACGCCCGTCATCAGAACCGAGGTGGCCGTAAGCCCCAGCCCCATGTTAACAGCCAGATAATCGGCCGCAGTTTCGCCCATGGTGACGGCAAGCAGTTTGATGATCCAGAAGTCAACGGTGACTTTGGGAACGCGGTTATACATCATGGTCATTTTCCTATCGCAGCAGGGCCAAGGCCTGCGCCGAAAAGGCGTCGGCGTGGGCGTCGTCATCGGCATTGCACCGCTCGGTCGCCTTGGCTTGCAAGGCTGTGGCATCGGGGTTGGTCTTAAGCGCCAGTTGGCTGGCCAGTTCGCCCAACATCACCTCGCACGAAATGGGATGCCCGCCCGCATCTGTCACAGCAATGCCCGACACCATCTGCACGCCGCCTGTGCCGACGGCGGCTCCGGGATCGTCAAGCGCGGTTTGCAGGGCGGCCAAGGCCGCGGTCACGCTGGCAGGCTGCGGCGAGGGGATTCGCAGGGATTTGAGGGCGGCGTCAATCTTGCCGTCCACACCGCCCCACTGCGCCTCATCCAAGGGGCGCAGCTTTTCTTCGCCGTCGTCCCACGCCGTTTCCAGATCAGTGATGCGGCTGGCTGCGGCCGCAAGATCACCCGCGCCCACACTGGCTTGCACATCGGCGACAATGGTTTTGAACGCGCTCATATCGCCCAAAGCATCGGGCACGCTGGCCTGCTGGGTCGGCGGTGCCACCCAGTGTTCCCACGCGGCAAAGATGCCAACGGGGGCGGCGATCAAAATAATCGCCAGAAAGATTTGTCGTATCACGCCACGGCTCCTGTCTCAAACCTACAGGGATGTCTTGCACGCCTGCGCGCGCAAGTCTCTGCAACTTGCAGGTTAGAGCGGCAAATCTCGTCACACCAAGCCCAAAGGGGCAACCTTGTGCCCTTTGCATCCGACCCATTCCTAAGATTTCTGCCACACCTTCCTGTCATCATTAAGCCAAGCGAATCGTCATTTCGCCCTGAGGAGGCTTTCAGGGGCAGTCCGTCAGCAGGGCTGGTGTAACAAGGGCACGTCAGCGCGGCCTTCTCTCTCCCCCCGCCCCCATGCTACCTTCACCCCATCATGCCCAGCCTGTGCCGCGATTGTCTTTGCCTTTTCCCCAGCGGTGCGCGGTGTCCGGTGTGTCGCAGCCCGCGCATTGTCGCGCACGACGCGCTGGAGACCCTTTCCATCGCGCATATGGATTGTGACGCCTTTTATGCCAGCGTGGAAAAGCGCGATGATCCGGCTTTGCGCGATCATCCGGTGATTGTGGGTGGCGGGACGCGGGGGGTGGTGTCGACCTGTTGTTATCTGGCGCGCATTCATGGGGTGCGCTCGGCCATGCCGATGTTTCAGGCGTTGAAGCTGTGCCCGCAGGCGGTGGTGGTCAAGCCGCGGATGCAGGTTTATGTCGACACCTCGCGCCAGATCCGCGCCTTGATGGAGGCGTTGACCCCTGCCATCGAACCCCTTTCGCTGGACGAGGCGTTCTTAGACCTGACCGGCACCGCGCGGCTGCACGGCGCGCCGCCTGCGGTGATCTTGGCGCGTTTGGTGCAACAGATTGAGGTGCAAGTGGGTGTCACGGGATCCATCGGGCTGTCGCACAACAAGTTTCTGGCCAAGATCGCCTCTGACCTTGATAAGCCGCGCGGGTTTTCGGTGATCGGGCGGGCCGAGACGGCAGAGTTTCTGCGCCCCAAGGCTTTGCGCATTTTGTGGGGTGTGGGCGCTGCGACTCAAGCCTCGCTGGAAGCTGCGGGCATGCGCACCATCGCTGATCTGTTGCGCTGGGATCGGGGCGATTTGCAGGCGCGCTTCGGGCAGATGGGCGAGCGGTTGTATCATCTGGCGCGGGGCGAAGATCATCGGCGGGTGTCGCGGGATGAAAAGGTCAAGTCGATTTCTAAAGAAACCACGTTTTTTGAGGATACCGCCGACCCCGACCTGCTGGATGGCCATATCTGGCGGCTGTCAGAACAGGTGGCCGACCGCGCCAAGGCCAAGGGTCTGGCGGGGCGCACGGTCACGCTGAAGCTGAAGCGCGGTGATTTTCAGCTGATCAGCCGCCGCAGCACCTTGGGTGACCCAACCCAATTGACCGACCGCATCTACCGCGCCGCGCGGGACCTGTTTGCCCCTGCCGCAGCCAAGGGGCCGTTTCGGCTGATTGGCGTTGGGATTTCCGATCTTGGGCCCGAAGACCAAGCCGATCTATCGCCCGACCTGCTGGACCCGGATGCCGCCAAGCGCGCCGCAGCCGAACGCGCCGCCGATGCCATTCGCGCGCGCTTTGGGCCAGAGGCGATTATCAAAGGCCGGTCGCTGCGCTGATTTACTCTGCCGCGATGGGCAGGGCTTGGCGGCCAATCGCGGCCAGTTCGCCCACCACGCGGTTGATCGACTGGCAAAAGGCCGAGAAGTTAGGCAGCGGTTCCACCTTGCGTTCGTCCAGATACAACGAGCGGTCGATTTCGACCTGCACCACATGTTTGTTAGAGACCGGATGCCCGTAGGCTTGGGCGATATAGGCCCCCGCAAAGGGCGAATTGCGCGCGACGCGAAAGCCTGCGGCAGTAAAGATCGCCTCGATCTGTGCCACCAAATCGCGCGCGGCGGAGGCCCCGAAACGGTCGCCCAACACCACCTGCGGCGGCTGTTGGCCCGGGCGCATATGGGCGGCGATGGCTTCATGCGGCATGGAATGGCAGTCGATCAGGATCGCCTCGCCAAAGGTGGCGTGGGTGTCGTTGATCAGACTTTGCAGCGCGGCGTGCCATGGGTGCCAATGGGTGTTCAGGCGCAACTCTGCCTCGGGGCGAGAAATTTTTCCGTGATAGATGGCGCGCGATCCGGCCACTACGCGGGGAATCACCCCAAGGCCAGACGCGATGCGCGGGTTGTGGGCCCCCCGCGCAACACCTTCGACCACAGCGGGGTCCAACTCATCCGCGCCGCGATTCAGGTCGATGTAGGCGCGCGGCGCGCGGGCGCACAACAGCGGGGCGCCAAACAGGGGGGCGCGGGCGAAAAGCCTGTCGACATAGGCATCTTCGGACGAGCGCAGCGCCAAGGGCGCCAAGGGGCTGGCGTCTAGAAAGGCCTGCGGATACTCGCGGCCGGAATGGGGCGACGAGAAGATGACAGAGGTGTGTTGCCGCACAGGGCGGGTCAAGCGATAGGCGGTGGCTTGCACAAGCGCGGTCATCTTATCCTCCACCCGCCCACTATAGCGGAAAAATAACTGGTGGAGAAAGCCCTTGAACAGGCGGGCGACTCTGTTTAATAGACCCGTCACCGAAGCGAAGCCGCCCGCGTCCTTTTGATGGGGCAAGGCGCTTTGTGACGGCACGGGGGGCGGTTAGCTCAGCGGTAGAGCACTACGTTGACATCGTAGTGGCCACTGGTTCGATCCCAGTACCGCCCACCATTCATCGCCGGTCGCAAGACCAGCACGGTTTTCAATTGGCGCGAGGACGCGCCGCGAACCAGAGGAGACAGCCATGAAGGTTGCAAACTCGCTCCGCTCGCTGAAGACGCGTCATCGCGATTGCCAAGTCGTGCGCCGTAAAGGCCGCGTCTATGTGATCAACAAGACGCAAAAGCGTTACAAGGCCCGTCAGGGTTGAGAATCGCTTTTCAGCACGGTTGATGGGCCGCCAGGGGAACCTAGGCGGCTTTTTCATTGATGGATCGCCAAGCCATGCACCCAAATCCCGCCTTTCGCAAAACCGCTGCCGACCGCAATCTGGCCTTTGCGCGGGCGCGGGGGTTTGGCGTCTTGTCGGTGAACGGGCCTGCGGGGCCGGTAATGGCGCATGTGCCCTTTTTGCTGTCAGACGATGGCACAACCGCTGATCTGCATCTGGCCCGTTCAAACGCGGTGATCGCCGCTGGCCTTCCGGCCCAAGCCGTTTTGGCCGTGATGGGGCCAGACGCCTATATCTCGCCCGACTGGTACGGGGTGCCCGATCAGGTGCCGACGTGGAATTACATCGCCGTGCATCTGCGCGGCACGCTGGTGCAGCTGCCCGATGACGCGATGGACGGCCATGTGAACGCCCTGTCCGATACGTTCGAGGCGCGTCTTGCCCCCAAACCTGTCTGGAGATCGTCCAAAATGGGCGAAGGGGTCATGGACCGGATGAAGCGGATGATTCTGCCCTTCCGCCTGCAGATCACCGCCGTGGACGGCACTTGGAAGCTGAACCAGAACAAAACCCCCGCCGCACGCGCCGGCGTGATCGCCGCCCTTAAGGGTCAAGGCGGGGCGCAAGCCGATATCGCGCAAGCCATGCGGGAATTGTCTGACGATTGACGGGCTTTTTGGGTTACGCTGGCGATCAACTGGGGTAGGGTGCGCCAACACTTCCTTCCCCATAAGGCGTTTGCCATGAAACTTTACCACTCTCCCACCACGCCCTTTGGCCGCAAGGTTATGGCGCTGATCTTGGAAATCGGTTTCGGCGACAGGGTCGAGATCATGCCCGCCTCTGGCACGCCCTTGGCACCGGGCAGCATGCCGGTCGACCTGAACCCCTTGGGCAAGATCCCCGCCCTTGTGCGCGAACAGGGCGGCACGATCTATGACAGCCGCGTGATTTGCCGATATCTGGACGATCTGGCGGGGTCAAACCTGTACCCCAAAGCCAACTTGTGGGAGGTGTTGACGCTGGAGGCCACCGCCGACGGCATTTTAGAAGCGGCTTTGCTGATGGTCTACGAAGAGCGTCTGCGCCCCGAGGATAAACGCTTCCCCGATTGGGTCGAGGGCCAGTGGTCCAAGATCGCCCGCACCCTTGATGCGCTTGAGCAGTCTTGGACGGTGCATCTGAGCGGCCCGCTGGATATGGGCCAGATCGCTTTGGGCTGCGCCTTGGGCTATCTGGACTTTCGCCACGACGCCCGCGCTTGGCGCGATGGCCACCCCAAACTGGCCGCTTGGGAGGCGGATATCGTCAAAAGGCCCGCCATGCAGGTCACCATCCCGCGCGCCTAAGCACCGAATCTGCACCCGTTGCAGCCACTCACCGCGCTTTGCGCGGTTTGGAGGCAGGAAATCGAAAATTGCAGGCATCTCGGCCCCTTTGCCCGCTGGACCTTGGGCCAATCCTTGTCTAAAACCCGCACGGCAAGGCTGCGGCACAGACGCGGTCTTTTTTGAATAAAAGGCCTGCCCGCAGGGCGGCCAGCGGAAGGGAGAAGCATTCGTGTCCCATGCTGAAGATACCGCAGGAACCCGTCGGGATTTCCTGTACTACGCGACCGCCGGGGCAGGCGTTGTCGCAACGGGGGCTGCGGTTTGGCCGCTGGTCAACCAGATGAACCCCTCTGCCGACGTGCGCGCGCTGGCCTCGATCGAGGTTGACATCAGCGGCATCGCCGAAGGCAGCCAGTTGACGGTGCTGTGGCGCGGCAAGCCGGTGTTCATCCGCTACCGCACCGCCGACGAGATCAAGGCAGGCCAAGATGTGGCGCTGTCTGATCTGGTCGACACCAACGCCGAAAATGACAACCTGCCCGCCGGATCAGAAGCGACAGACGCCAACCGCGCCTTGGACAAAGACGGCAAGTGGCTGGTGATGATGGGCGTTTGCACCCATTTGGGCTGCGTGCCCTTGGGCGACGGGGCTGGCGACTTTGGCGGCTGGTTCTGCCCCTGCCACGGGTCGCAATACGACACCGCCGGGCGCATCCGCAAAGGGCCCGCACCGCGCAATCTGGCCGTGCCAGTTGCGGCCTTCACCAACGAAACCACGATCAAGCTCGGGTAAGGAACGCATCAGATGGCCGGTATCCCGCACGACCACTACGAGCCCAAACCGGGCTTTCAGACATGGCTTCACAATCGTTTGCCGATTGTCAGCCTGCTTTACGACACATTGATGCTGCCCACGCCCAAGAACCTGAACTGGATGTGGATCTGGGGCATCGTTTTGACCTTCTGTCTGGCGCTGCAAATCGTGACCGGCATCGTGCTGGCCATGCATTACACCCCCAACACCGATCTGGCCTTTGCCAGCGTTGAACACATCATGCGCGATGTGAACGGCGGGGTGATGCTGCGCTATCTGCACGCCAACGGCGCGTCGCTGTTCTTCTTTGCCGTCTACTGCCACATCTTCCGCGGCCTGTTCTACGGCAGCTATAAAGCCCCCCGCGAAGTGACTTGGGTGATCGGCATGATCATCTATTTCCTGATGATCGCGACCGCGTTTATGGGCTATGTTCTGCCTTGGGGCCAGATGAGCTTCTGGGGTGCAACCGTGATCACCGGCCTGTTCGGTGCGATCCCAGGCGTTGGCACGGCGCTGCAAGAATGGCTGCTGGGCGGGTTTGCTGTTGGCAATGCCACACTGAACCGCTTCTTCAGCCTGCATTACCTGCTGCCCTTTGTTATCGCTGGTTTGGTGGGCGTGCATATCTGGGCCTTCCACACCACGGGCAACAACAACCCCACCGGTGTCGAAGTGCGCCGCACCTCGAAGGCCGAGGTTGAGGCTGACACTGTTCCGTTCTGGCCCTACTATGTGATCAAGGACCTGTTCGCGCTGGCCGTGATCATGATGATCTTCTTTGCCATCGTCGGCTTCATGCCGAACTATCTGGGCGACCCTGACAACTACATTCAGGCCAATCCGCTGGCGACCCCGGCGCATATCGTGCCGGAATGGTACCTGCTGCCCTTCTACGCCATCCTGCGGACCTTTGATAACACGGTCTGGGTGGTGCAACTGGTGCACTTTGTCACCTTCGGCATCGTCGATTCCAAACTGTTCGGCGTGATCGCCATGGCCGGGGCCATTCTGGCGATGGCGCTGGCCCCGTGGCTGGATACGTCCTCGGTTCGGTCGGGCCGCTATCGCCCGATGTTCAAGGCGTGGTTTGCCGTGCTGGTCATCGACTTTGTTGTGCTGATGTGGTGCGGTTCTCAGGTGCCGTCGGCCTTTACCGGCTGGGTCGGTCTGATCGCCTCGACCTACTGGTTCGCCTATTTCCTCGTGATCCTGCCGCTGCTGGGTGTGCTTGAAAAGCCGCTGCTGCAACCGGTCTCGATCGAGGCTGACTTCAAGTCGCACTACGCCGATCCGGCCGAGTGAGAGAAAGGAACTGACTGAGATGTTTCGCAAAATCGCAATCAGCGCCGTTTCCGCACTGACCCTGATGACCGGCGCCGCTTGGGCCGAGGGTGAGGCGTCAACGACCGATGTCGCCTTTAGCTTCGAAGGCCCGTTCGGCAAGTTCGACGAACACCAACTGCAACGCGGGCTTCAGGTCTATACCGAGGTCTGCTCTGCCTGCCACGGCCTGAAATTCCTGCGGATCGGCGCTTTGGCCGAACCGGGCGGGCCGAACCTGCCGGAAGATCAGGTCAAGGCCTATGCCAAGAACATCACCGTGACCGATGCTGTCACCGGCGAAGATCGTGTGGCGACACCCGCCGACCACTTCCCCGCCAACACCGGCGCTGGCGCACCTGACCTGTCGGTCATGGCCAAGGCACGCAAGGGCTTTTCCGGCCCCTACGGTCTGGGCACGAACCAGCTGTTCAAGGGCATGGGTGGGCCAGAGCATATCTATTCGATCATCACCGGTTTCACCGGCGAATCGAAAGAGGTTGCGGGCGTGACGCTGTACGAAAACCACGCCTTCCCCGGTGGGTGGATGGCGATGCCTAACACAGCCGTTGCTGCCGATGCTGTCACTTATGCCGACGGCACCGAAGCCTCGCTGGAAAACGAAGCCGAGGATGTGGCCGCCTTCTTGATGTGGGCCGCCGAACCCAAGATGATGACGCGCAAGGAATCGGGCTTTAAGGCCGTGTTGCTGTTGGGTCTGTTGTCGGTTCTGCTGTACCTGACCAACAAGAAACTGTGGTCGAAGGTCAAAGGCAAAAAGCTGGCCCACTAAGGCTTGGCGATTGTTGGAACAAAGGCCCCGCACGATGTGCGGGGCCTTTTTCGTTTAGCCCAGATAAGCGCGCAGCGCAGGCGGTGGGTTGGCAAAGATCGCCTCGGTCGGCACTGGCGCATCGGCGACACCGTCATGCACCAACCCAACCACATCCGCAAAACGCCGCGCATCCAAGGGGTCGTGGGTGACCAGAACCACGGTTGTGCCAGCCTCGGCCGCAAGGTCGTTGACCAACCCCAACAAATCCGCCTTCAACGCGGGGCCAAGGGCAGCAAAGGGTTCATCCAGCAACAAAATCGGGCGGGCTTGCAGCAACACGCGGCCCAAGGCAGCGCGGCCCAATTGTCCGCCCGACAGGGTGGCGGGCTTGCGCGGCCCATAGCCCGCCAGACCCAACCGTTCTAACACGGCGTCAACCCGCGCCAGATCGCTGGCGCTTAAGCGCAAGCGCGGATGAATAGCCAGCCCAAGGTTCTGTGCCAGTGTCAAATGCGCAAACAGGTTTTGGTCCTGAAACAAGATCGACACGGGCCGTTGCGCGGGCGTCAAAGCCGCCAAATCGCGGCCCTGCCACAAAATCCGCCCCGCACTTGGCGCGGTAAACCCCGCGATCCCCATCAACAGCGTCGACTTGCCCGCCCCCGAAGGGCCCAGCAACGCCAAGCGGGCCCCAGCGGCCAACGGCCAGTTGGCTGACATGGAAAATCCGTCTTGTGTCAGGCGAAGGTGGTCAAGGTGCAGCACGGCGGCCTCCGATATCGCACAGGGCAAACAGGGCAAAGCTGGCCAGAACCAGAACCAAAGCGGCAGCGGCGGCTTGGTCCATCCGGTAGGCCCCCGACAGGCGCTGCACCACCAAGGGCAGCGTGGCTTGGTCTTGCCCTGCAAACAGCGCCACTACCCCCAAATCCCCCATCGACAAAGCCGCCGCCAACCCCGCCCCCAGCCCCAAGGGGCGCGCCAAGCGCGGCAGGGTCAGCCAGCGCATCCGCGCCCCGCCACAAAGCCCCAGCGTCTGCGCCAAGTGGTCGTAATTGCGGTGCAGATCACGCGCCTGCGGCAGCAGCAGCCGAAAGACAAAGGGCAGCGCCATCAAGGCGTTGACCAAGACGGTCACCGGCAAAGCCAGCGCCTCGGGGCTGATAAAGGCCCGTGTCAGAACAAACAATCCCGTGCCCAGCACAAGGCCAGAGGTGGCCAGCGGCAGCATCGCAGCCCCCTCGACCAAGGGCGCGCCTGCGACCTTGGCTTGCACCAAGATCAACGCCGCCGTCATCGACAGGCCCGCCGCCACCAAAGCCATCATCGCCGACCGCAGTGCCGCCTGCCACACCAGCGCGGGCAGATGCAGGAAAGCTGGCACGCCGTCTGCGACCACAGCCACCAGCGGCAAGATCAAGAAGGCCGCCGCCAAAACCAGCACCGGCACATCCACCCAATGGGATTTTAGGCCCACAGGTGCGCGGTCAAGCCCCAACCCCAACCCCTCGGCCAAGGTAAAGCGCGCGGCTAGGCTGACGGCCACGGCGCACACCGCAAACTGTACACCGGCCAAAAGGGCGGCATGGCCCGGATCAAAATCAAACCGCAGGGCTTGGTAGATCGCCAGTTCAAGCGTGGTCGCAGCAGGCCCCCCGCCCAAGGTTAATGCCACGACGAACGAGGTCAGGCAGACCAAAAAGATCGACAAAGCGATCCCCGGCAGAACCGCCGCCAACATCGGGGCTTCGATATGGCGAAAGGGTGACGGCAAGCCCAAGGTTTGCGCCAGCCGGAACCGCTCTGCCGGAATGGCGTGCCAACCGTTCAGCAGCATTCTGGTGGCCAGCGGCAGGTTAAAGAACACATGGGCCAGCACCACGCCGTGCAGGCCGTAGATTGTGACCGTGGGCAAGCCCAAGGCCGCCAGCGTCTGGTTCAAAAGCCCGTTGCGGCCGTACAGGCTGACCAAGCCCAAGACGGCCACGATGACGGGCAGCAAAAACGGCGCGCCCATCAGCACGATCAACGCCCGCCGCCCCCGAAAGGTGGTACGTGCCAACGCGCGGGCGACAGGCATGGCCAACAGGCACGACACCACAGTCGACAGCACCGCTTGGGCCAGCGTAAAGCGCAGCGCCGCCCAGTCGGCGGGGTGCAGGCCTACTCCTTTGGCCTGCACCGCGAGCGCCAGTGCCGTTCCCAGCACCAGCGCCGCAATAATGCCCGACAGCGCCCAAGCGCTTATTTGGACAAGACGGTTTGCCATTCTTCCACCGCCGCTTTGCGGGCCGCCTCGGCCTCGACCGAGGACAAAAGCAGCGATTTTGACGGTGTGATCAGCGTTTCAAAGCCCTCTGGCAAGCCCGCAGCGGGGGTCTTGGCGGGATACATCCAGTTCGTGGTGGGAATCACCGCTTGGGCGGCATCGCTGGCCAGATAGGCCAAGAACTGATCGGCCAAGGCCTGTTGCTTGGACGACGCCAGCTTTCCAGCCACTTCGATCTGCATATAATGCCCCTCGTCAAAGGCGGCGGCGGATTTGGTGGCGTCTTTTTCGGCGATCAGATGATAGACGGGCGAGGTGGTGTAGGACAAAACCATATCCGCCTCACCCTTCAAGAACAGGCCATAGGCGGCGTCCCACGACGGGGTGACGGTGACGATATTGTCCGCCAAGTCTTGCCAGACCTGCGCCGACTGGTCGCCGTAAGCCGCCTTGACCCACATGACCAAGCCCAAACCGGGGGTGGACGAGCGGGGATCTTCGATCACGATTTTCAGGGTCGATGCGGCCAAGTCTTTGATAGATTTGGGCGGCGTGGTCAGTTTGGTGTTGTCATAGACAAAGGCAAACCAGCCCCAATCGAAGGGTTCAAAGGTGGCGTCTGTGTAGGGCACGGGCAGGTCGTTTGGCGCTTGGGCCGCTAGGGGGGCGAAAAGGCCCGTGGCGCGGGCAGATTCGGTCAGCGTGGTGTCCAAACCCAGCACGATGTCGGCGGCTGACGCAGCCCCTTCCATCTGCAAGCGCGATAGAACGGCGGCACCGTCGCCTGCGGTGACATAGGCCACTTTGCAGGCGCAGGTTTGTTCAAACCCTTTGGCGATGGCGGGGCCGGGGCCCCAATCGGCGGCGAAACTGTCGTAGGTCAGAACAGTCAGCACAGGGGTTTGCGCCATAGCCATGGGGGCCAAAGACACAAACGCCAGTGCAAGATGGAAGGATTTCATAGCTTTCTCCATGTTGCGACGGGCGGGAATGGAGTGGACTTGTCCAGCACCTTCCCTCCGCCGGTATGATCCGGGTCAGGTTCAACGGGTCCGCTTGCGCATCTCAGCCTGTGGTCAGGCACCCCGAGGTGAACGCGAAGATAGGGCATTCAAGGTTGGGCGCAAGGCCGAATGTGGCGGGCTGGCGCAGCACGCAAAAAGGGTGGCGCTGTGCGGCTTTTGGCCTATGATTTCGCAAGGCAATGGCAAGGAGAGGTCAAGATGATGCTGCGGGTGGTGCTGTTGTGGCTGATAACCTCGCCCGCGGTTGCGGGGTGTTTGACCGAGGAAAGCTTTCTGAAAGGCGTGCAGGTCAAGCTGCAAGACGGGTCGCACTGGCATGTGCAACGCGGGGCGCATGACATGATCAGGGCCGACCAGACCAACGCCGAGGGCAGCTATGCCCGCTATGTCGTGGCGCGGTTTGGCGTTTACCCCGCCGAAAGCACGCGCAACGGGCAAGGCGAGATGTCGGAATACACCTATCAGCGCCGCCCGCCCGAACCGGTGGCGGGGATGGATTGGACATCGAACGCCCGCGCTGTGGTCACACCCGTGGGCGGCGCGGCAAGTGCGCGGTGGCGCGAAAAGGTGCATGTCACGGTGGGCGCGCCAGAGCAGGCGGAGATCAGCAGCTGCACCTATAGCGTGCTGGACATCGACATGGGGCACTTGGGCGGGCCTAACCCGACGGTGCAACACTTCACCTATTTCCCCGACCTGCGCTTTGGCCTGCAAACCCGCATCACCTATCCGGCAGATACAGTGAAAAAATCGGCGATTTTGGCGATGAAAGCCGACTAGGGCGACGATTTTTCTGCGAAAAATCTGTTCCAACCGCAGCGATTGTCCTAAGCAAGCCAAAACGACCGGAGATCACCATGAGCCTGAACACATTTGGACATATGTTCCGCTTCACCACGTGGGGCGAAAGCCATGGGCCTGCGATCGGGGCCACGGTCGATGGCTGCCCGCCGGGCATTGCGCTGAGCGAGGCGGATTTGCAGCCTTGGCTGGACAAGCGCAAGCCGGGCACATCGAAATTCACCACGCAGCGCAAAGAGGCCGACGAGGTGCGCATTTTGTCGGGCACCTTTGAGGGGCGCACGACGGGCACCCCTATTCAGCTGATGATTGAAAACACCGATCAGCGGTCAAAGGATTACGGCGACATTGCCCAAGCCTTTCGGCCCGGTCATGCCGATATCACCTATCACCAGAAATACGGGCTGCGCGATTATCGCGGCGGCGGGCGCAGTTCGGCGCGCGAAACGGCCAGTCGGGTGGCGGCGGGCGGTGTGGCGCGGGCGGTTCTGGCGCATCTGGTGCCGGAGCTGACGATCACCGGCTATATGGTGCAAATGGGGCCACGCGGCATTGACCGCAGCCGGTTTGACTGGGCGCAGATCGAAGAGAACCCGTTTTGGTGCCCTGATCCTGTCGCCGCGGCAGAGTGGGCAGAGTATCTGGACGCGCTGCGCCTGTCACATGATTCAGTCGGGGCGGTGATCGAGGTTGTGGCGCGGGGCGTGCCTGCAGGCTTGGGCGCGCCGCTCTATGGCAAGCTGGATTCCGATCTGGCCAGTGCGATGATGTCGATCAACGCGGTCAAGGGGGTTGAGATTGGCGATGGCATGGCGGCGGCGGCTTTGACCGGCGTAGAAAATGCCGATGAAATTCGCATGGGGGCAGCGGGGCCAGAGTTTTTGTCCAACCATGCGGGCGGTATTCTGGGCGGGATCAGCTCTGGTCAACCTGTCGTGTGCCGCTTTGCGGTCAAGCCGACCTCTAGCATCCTGACCCCGCGCCGCACGATCAACACCCGCGGCGAGGAGTTGGACCTGATCACCAAGGGCCGCCACGACCCCTGCGTGGGCATCCGCGCTGTGCCGGTGGGCGAGGCGATGATGGCGCTGGTGCTGGCGGATCATCTGTTGCTGGATAGGGGCCAAACGGGGGGCGTGCGCGGGGTGATCGGCTGACTAGCGCACAGCCTGACGCGCCATTTGCACGGCCAAAATGCCCGCCATGGCGATCAGCACGCCGATGACATCGGTGAGGGTGATGTGTTCGCCCAACAGCACGGCAGCGATGGCCACGCCGAAAAACGGGTTCAGGAAGTGAAACGTGCTGGCCCGCACAGCCCCTACCCTGCCGACCAGCGCGAACCAAACCATCGTGGCGGTCAGGCCGGGGATGAAGATTTGATAGGTCAACGCCATCAGCAAATGCGGTGTCGCCTGAAAGCGCGGGGTTTCCAGCAGCACAGACGCCGTGGCCAGCAGGGCTGATCCCACCAGCATTTGCAGCCCGACCACCATCAACAGGTTGCCCCCGGCACTGACGGCCTTGACCTGCCGCGTGGCAAAGGCCAGCGCCGTGGCGGCAATCACGCACAGCGCAACGCCCGTACCATCAGCGCCTTGGGTGATGCGGCCCGCCATAATCAGCGCCACGCCGGCAAAGCCCGCCACAAGGCCGCCAAAACCCAACCGCGACAAACGCTCGCCTTGGGCAAAGCCCATGGCGGCTACAATCAGCGGCATGGCCGAGGCGATCACAGAGGCAAGCGCACCTTCCACCCATTGCAGGGCCACGAAATTCAGGCCCAGATATAGGCCGTTCTGGCAAAAGCCAAAAATCACCACGCTGCGCTTGATGGCGGGGCTAAGATGCCAGCTTTGGCCCCGCAGTCGGGCAACCACCACGGCAATCGTGCCGGAAATTGCAAAGCGCAGCGCCAGCACCGCCAAGGGCGAGGCATCCACCACAATGATCCGCCCCGTCACAAAAGCCGAGGACCACATCACCGAAAAGCAAAGGCCCATCAGCAGGGCAACAAAATCCATAGCGCCCCCCATGAAAAAGGGCCGCCCGACAGGCGACCCATAGCCACAATCCGAAAAGATCAGGCGTTGACGCTGTCTTTAAGCGCCTTGGCGATGGTGAACTTGACCTGTTTGTCAGCAGCCTTGGTCACGCTTTCGCCGGTGGCGGGGTTGCGAACCTGACGCTCGGGGCGCGCGCGGCAGGCCATCTTGCCAAGGCCGGGCAAAGTGATCGCGCCGCCAGCGGCCACTTCGCGCGCAACAACCGCGGAAATTGCATCCAGCGCAGCGGAAGCGGTTTTCTTGTCAGCGCCCATGGCGTCGGCCAAAGCGGCGATCAGTTGGGTCTTTGTCATTGGTTTGTTCATGGTACTGTCCCTTTGGTGCGATCCCAGTTCCGGGTATGCGCGGTGCATTTTTCGGCATTGGCGCTGGCTACACAGGTTTTTGGCGGCGAAAGCAAGCTTTTTTGCGACTTGCGCCGGAAAATCGCGTCACAGGAAGGCGGTTTCGTCGAAGCTGCGCAATTTCCGGCTGTGAATCTGGCCCAAGGGCATCTCGCGCAAATGCTCCATCGCGCGAATGCCGATTTGCAGGTGGCGGGAGACTTGGGTTTTGTAAAAGTCTGATGCCATGCCGGGCAATTTCAGCTCGCCGTGAAGCGGCTTGTCTGACACGCACAGCAAGGTTCCGTAAGGCACGCGAAAGCGAAAGCCGTTGGCGGCGATGGTGGCGCTTTCCATATCCAGCGCAATGGCGCGCGATTGCGACAGGCGGCGCACGGGGCCGGATTGGTCGCGCAGTTCCCAATTGCGGTTGTCAATCGTGGCCACGGTGCCGGTGCGCATGATGCGTTTGAGCTCGTAGCCTTCCAGCTGGGTTACCTCGGCCACGGCGTCTTGCAGGGCGATCTGAATCTCGGCCAGCGCGGGAATCGGCACCCACACGGGCAGGTCATCATCCAGCACATGGTCTTCGCGCAGATAGGCATGGGCCAGACAGAAATCGCCCAAAGACTGCGAATTGCGCAGGCCCGCACAATGCCCCAGCATCAGCCACGCATGCGGGCGCAGCACGGCGATGTGGTCGGTGGCGGTCTTGGCGTTGGATGGGCCAACCCCGATGTTGACCAAGGTGATCCCGTTCCCATCGGCGCGCTTGAGGTGATAGGTCGGCATCTGCGGCGTTTTGGCCGAAGGGGTCAGGACCCCGTCGCCCGTGGTGATGGCAGAATTACCGCCCGCGACAAAGGCCGTATAGCCCAAGGTGGGGTTTGACAGGGCGGCGCGGGCCATGAACTCGAACTCGTCCACATAGAACTGGTAGTTGGTGAACAGCACATAGTTTTGAAAATGGGTCGGATCGGTCGCCGTGTAATGTGACAGGCGCGACAGCGAATAATCCACCCGCTGGGCTGTAAACGGGGCCAAGGGCTGCGATCCGTCGGCATTGTGGCTGCGCTGGCCGTTGACGATATCGTCATTGGTGGTGGACAGATCGGGCACATCAAAGACATCGCGCAGGGTGAAATCCAGCTCGCCCTGATGGGGTACGGACAGGTCGGGGTTGCCCGCGACGGCAAAGTGCAGCGGGATGGGTGTGTCGGAGACACCGATCTGCACCGGAACAGAGTGGTTTTCCATAAGCAGGCTGATCTGCTGGATCAGGTAGTTTCGAAACAGGTCGGGCCGCGTCACGGTCGTGGCGTAGGTGCCCGGATGCGCCACATGGCCAAAAGACAGGCGGGAATCGATCTTGTCATGGCTGGTCACGGTCAGGCGGATTTCGGGGTAATAGGCGCGCAGGCGGGCTTTGGGTTTGCCTTGAGACACTGCAGCGGCAAAGGCCTTGCCCAAGAACTGCGTCGCGTCAGCGTAAAGGCGTTCCAGATGCGCCACGGCGGCGGCGGGGTCGGTAAAGCTGATGTGGGCCGTGGCGGGCGGGGTTTGGAAAAGGTCATCTTGCATCGCGCGTCCCCTGCGTTTGGTCGGCCATCTAAGGGCTTGGGCGGGCGCAACGCAAGTGAAGTTCTTATGACGCGCCCGAAAGCGTCTTGCCTTTGGGCGCGGGCAAAGCCGATAAAGCGACTATGAACACGCTGTTATCCATAGGCCACGGCTATTCGGCCCAAGCGCTGGCGCGGCGGCTTTTGCCGCTTGGCTGGCATATCATCGGCACAACGCGCAGTGCTGAGGGGGCCGCGCAATTGCGCGCAACGGGGGTTGAGGCGCTGGTCTGGCCGGGCGCAGACCTTTCGCCCGCACTGGCACGCGCCACGCATCTTCTGACCTCTGTCGCCCCTGCAGAGGGGGATCCCGTGCTGCAAGCCCTTGGCCCGCAGATCACCGCCGCTCGGCCCGCATGGGTGGGCTATCTTTCGACGACGGCGGTTTATGGCCACCACAACGGCGATTGGGTTGATGAAACCACGCCCTTGGCCCCCACCACCGCACGAGGTGCCGCCCGCGTGCAGGCCGAAGCGGACTGGGCCGCGCTTGGCCTGCCACTGCACATCTTCCGGCTGGCGGGCATCTATGGGCCCGGACGCGGGCCGTTTGAAAAGGTGCGCGACGGGTCTGCGCGGCGCATTCACAAGGCCGGACAAGTCTTTTCGCGCATCCATGTCGACGACATCGCCAATGTGCTGCTTGCAGCCCTGCTGCGCCCCCATCCGGGCATCTATAACGTCTGCGACGACGACCCCGCCTCGCCCGAGGATATTTTAGGGCTGGCGGCAGAGATGCTTGGCCTGCCACCGCCGCCCATCGTGCCCTATGAACAGGCCGAGATGACCCCCATGGCACGGTCGTTTTATGCCGAAAACAAACGCGTGCGAAATGACCGGATCAAGAGTGTTCTGGGCGTTAGGCTGGATTATCCCACCTACCGCGAAGGTCTGGCCGCAATTTTGGCGGCTGGGGGTTGAAGATCAACCGCAGCCTCCCACATAGAAAATGCGGACCGGGCCCCTCTGACGTTTTTTGGTGAAACGTGATGTCGGACCGCATCGAGCATGCTCGATGTGGGGCAAACCCATGTCGGGCCTTACAGAGAGGTCGAGATGGAGTTTCTAATTCACAGCTTTATGGGCACACCGGTCTGGATGTGGCTAAGCTTTTTGGGGATCGTCGGGGTCTTGCTGGCCGCCGATCTGGGGCTGTTTCACACCAGCGCCAAGGAAATCGAGGTGGGCGAAAGCCTGCGCCTGTCGGCGGTGTATATCGCTTTGGGGTTGGGCTTTGCCGGCTTTGTTGGCTGGCAGATGGGGATGGGGGCGGCGTCAAGCTATCTGACCGCCTTCGTGGTGGAAAAGTCGTTGTCGATGGACAACGTCTTTGTGATCGCCCTGATCTTCTCATCACTCGCCATCCCGCGCGCGTTGCAGCACCGCGTGCTGTTTTGGGGCGTCTTGGGTGTGATCGTGCTGCGCGGCATTATGATCGCCGTGGGGGCCACTTTGGTGGCGCAGTATCATTGGGTTTTGTATGTCTTTGCCGCGTTCCTGATCCTGACCGGCATCAAGATGCTGCTGGTGACCGGCGACCATGCGCCGCAGGACAATGTGGCGGTGCGCTGGCTGAAAACCCGCTTGCGCCTGACAGAGCAGCTAGAGGGTGAGGCGTTCTTTGTGCAGCGCAAAGGTTTGCTCTACGCGACACCGCTGTTCTTGGCGCTGATCATGGTGGAAACCGCCGACCTGATCTTTGCGGTTGATTCCGTGCCCGCTGTCTTTGCGATCACGGCGGACCCGTTCTTGGTCTATACCTCGAACATCTTCGCCATCCTTGGCCTGCGCGCCTTGTACTTTGCGCTGGCGGCGATCTTGCACCGCTTTGCTTACCTGAAATATGCGCTGTCGGTGCTGTTGATCTTTATCGGGTCCAAGATGTTCATCGCGGATTGGCTGGATTGGGAAAAGTTCCCCGCCAGCCTGTCGCTAGGGGTGACGGCGGCCATTTTGACCACGGGCATCGCGGTCAGCTTGTGGAAAACGCGGCGGATTTAACGGGGTGACGCTGAAATAAAGGGGGCGCGCCATCCGGCGCGCCCCCTTTGCATTCTGACACGCGTATCAGGCGCTTTCCAGCAAACGGCCCAAGACGCGCCCGCCTAGAATATGCAGGTGGTAATGGGGCACTTCTTGCATGCCATGCGCCCCGGCGTTGGTGATCGCGCGGTAGCCCTGACCGGGGGCGATGCCCATCATGTCGCAGACCTTGGCCGCAGTGCGGTGAAAATCGGTCAACTCCTCGGCACTCGCTTCGGCGGCGAAGTGGTCAAAGGTCACATAGGCGCCCTTTGGAATCACCAGCACGTGGATCGGCGCTTGGGGGTGAATGTCATGAAAAGCCAGCGTGTGGGGGGTTTCCAGCACGGTTTTGTTGGGGATTTCACCGCGCAGGATGCGGGCAAAGATATTTTGCGGGTCATAGATGTGCATGGCAATCTCCGGCAGCGGGGTCAAATCAGGGAATGTTGGACGAACAGAGCTTTGAGATCGGCCTCAGGCCGCGCGCCGTAGTGCGAGATCACCTCGGCCGCTGCCACACATCCCATGCGCCCGCAGGTGGCCAAGGATTGGCCCGTGGCAATGCCGTACAAGAACCCCGACGCAAACAGATCGCCTGCGCCCGTGGCATCTACCGGCACAATGCGGTTGACCGGCACCACAACGCGCTCGTCGCCGCGCATCAAGATCACCTCTTCGCCAGACCTTGTGCAAACCACCATCCCCGCATCCCGCGAAGCTTGCTCCAGCGCACTGGACAGGTCGGTTTGGTACAGCGACGACCATTCATGCTCGTTGCCGATCACATAATCCAGATCTTTGACCAAACGGCGGAAATCGTCACGGTGGCGATCCACGCAGAAGGGGTCAGACAGGGCAATCCCCGCCTTGCCGCCAGCCTGTTGGCACAGTTTCGCCGCCCG
>CANFSY010000007.1 GCA_947449875.1 Paracoccaceae bacterium | reverse complement strand
GGTTTGCTGGCCCGACCCATCGGTGCAAGCCGCAGGCACCACGGGGACAGAGCCGAACCAGACCGACAGATCCGATTGCAGGTTAGAGTTAAGCGTATGTTCCATCCACTTATAAGCACAGGTCGGATGCGGCGCATCGGTGGCCATCATGGTGGTGTCAGACCAGCCCGTGGCCCCCTCTTGCGGCACGGTCGAGGCGACGGGGAATTTCTCGCCCTGCAACAGGTTCACCTGATAGGGCCACGAACTGGCCGCCACGATGCCTTCGTTTTTGAAATCATCGGTTTGGGTGGCCGCATCGCTCCAATAGCGCGAGACGAGTTTGCGCTGCCCGCGCAGCAGATCAAGGGCGGCGGCATATTGCGGCGGGGTCAGTTGGTAGGGGTTGGTGATGCCCAGATCGGGCTTATGCGCCATCAGATACAGGGCCGCATCCGCGATATAGATCGGCCCCGCATAGGCCTGCACCCGCCCGACATTGCTTTTGCCATCGGGCAAATTGCCCTCTTCAAAGATCACGCCCCACGAAGTGGGAGCTTGGGCGAAGACCTCGGTGTTGTACATCAGCACATTGGGCCCCCACTGATAGGGCACCCCGTAATGCTTGCCATCTACCGTAAACCAAGCGCCGTCTTTCAAGCGGCCGTCCAGCTTCTCCCATGACGGGATCAGGGCGGTGTTGATCTCTTGCACCTTCTTGCCCGCAACCAGCCGCAGCGAGGCATCGCCCGAGGCGGTGACAAGGTCAAAGCCGCCTTGGTTCATCAGCGTCACCATCTCGTCCGAGGTGCCGGCGGTTTTGACATTGACCTTGCAGCCAGAGGTTTCTTCGAACTTGGTGATCCAGTCAAAGGACTTGTCGCTTTCGCCGCGCTCCATATAGCCGGGCCAAGCCACGATATCGACCTCGCCCTCTCCGTCGCCAAGGGTTGTCACTTGGGCGGTAAGCGGGGTGGCCAAGCCAAAGGCCAAAAGCCCCAGTCCCATCAGTTTCAAGCTGTGCATCGAACACTCCCAGTTGCGCGCGCCTTGGGCGCTGTTTTCTTCATCCTGTGCCCGAAGGTAGAGGAGACGAAGCCGGAAGCAAGGGATTTTTGGGCCTGCGCTGCGGGCACAAAGCGGGGGGGACCCCTCACCGCCCGCAGTATTTGGCGCAAGATGGCAGGCTAGCGCGCCGACATGGCGGCCAGCAGGGCCGCGCGGTCACGCGCGATCAGGGCAGCATAGGCGGCAAGGTTTTGAGGGGTGAAGTGATGTTCTTGAGCCAAAAGGTTGACCGTGCCCAGCACAGGACCCTCGGGCGCAAACAGCGGAATGTTGATGCAAGACCCAAGCCCCAGCGAGGTGATCAGCGCGTGGTCAAAGAAATAACGCGCAAATTCAGGCGTGGTATTGGCCACAAAGACCTGCCGCGCGGCGATGCACTGGTCATACCACCCGTCGCGCGTGACGGGCTTGGTGCCCGACACCGGATATTCCACCGGATGCGAGGTATAAGCGCGGTGGGTGATTTCATTTGCGGCATCCATCACCGTGACGGTGAACAGGCGCGTGCCCAAGGCGGCGCAATCGGCATGGAGGGCGGCATAGGTCGCTTGCGCTGGGTCGGAGGTTGGCATTCTGCGGGCACCTTCTGCGGGTGGGGATTTGATTACGGCTGGTAGGGGTAAGCGCGGCCAAGGGCCCTGTGATATCCAACGCCAAAGACCACCAGCAGGGTTGATCCTGCAAAGACCGTCAGCACCAGCCAGATCAGGCTGGCGTGCAAATCTGCCGGTGCGGCCAGCACCGTCGCCAAGGCCACCGCCCCGCCGGGCGGGTGCAGGCACCGTGCCCAAGCCATCAGCACAAGGCTGACAAAGACCGCAAGGCCCAAGGTCGCCGTGGGCGGCAAACCCAACCGCAGCGCCAAAAGCGCCAAAATGGCCGCCAGCGTGTTTCCCACCACCACAGACCACGGCTGCGCCAAGGGGCTGGACGGCACAGCATAGATCAGCACGGCAGACGCGCCCAAGGGGGCCATCACCAACGGGTGCGCCAAAAGCCCCAAGTCGGGCAGACCGGCCAGCCGACCAAGCGCCCAAAGCACTGCTTGCACAAACATAAGCCCCACCATTGCGCCAAAGGCGGCGCGCAAGGATTGGGCCGTGTCGGGGTGAGGTTGGGCGGGCCCGAAGGCGCGCAGGGTCAGACGGGGCATGGGCAAAACCTGTTCACGGCGCGGCTTGGCCATTCCAACGGCCGCTGTCCAGAATGATCCAACCTTCGGCGGCGGTTGGGGCGGGGGGCGGGGGGGTGCCAAGCTCCCAGACCATCAGCAGCACATGGTCAGGATCGCGCCGCCCCTCGCCTGCTTCGGCCATGACGTGCCAGATCAGGCCAAAGCCCTCGACCAGCAGGCCTTCGACATAAAACGGGATCTCTTCGGCATCCAGCAAATCGGCGGTGTCGTCTTGCACCTGCCAGCCTTCTTCGACCTCCGCAGCCCAGAGCACTTGCCCCTCGATGCCAGAGTGGCGGGCGGCCAACCGCTTGAGCGGGGCAAGAAAGGCTTGAAGGGCGTCTGCATCGGTCATGGCCAAGGTGATGGCGCAAGCCGAAGCGCGTGGCAAGAGGGATGACACGCGCAGCGCGCCCTCTTCCCTTTGGCCCCACCCGTTCCCATATAGGGCGGGCGACAGGAGGTGCAGATGCAAGTCGTTTTGCTTTTGGTGGTCGGGGCCGCTGCGGGGTTTTTGGCCACACGGATGATGAAGATCCAGACCGATATTCCCACAACCATCGCGATTGGCGTGGGCGGGGCAATCGTCGGTGGGCTGGTGATCCGCGGCTTGGCTGAGCTGGCCGGATGGATGGCGGGCTTTGTCGGGGCGGTTCTGGGGGCCTTGGTGCTGATTTGGGTCTGGAAGACCTATATCGCACGGCGCTAAAGGCTTCACCCCAGCCGTTTTACCAAGTCTTTCAGGCGAAAGCCCTTGGTGTCTAGCCCATCCCACAGGACTTGCCCTTGCCATGCGGCAAACACCATCGCGGCACTGTCACGGTCGCGCAGATGCCGCTCGATCATCGCCTCGACCCGATCCTTCCACGCCGCAGCGCGCGGGCGCAGATGCGCGTGGCGCAGGCTTGCTGCCAAAAGGGCCGCCATCGGCAGGGTTGCGACATGGTCGCTTAACGCCTTCAGCACGGCCTGCGCACCCTTGGCCCCCGCGTGTTCTGCCACCTCGGCTGTGTCTTGGGCGGCAAGGGCCATCCTGTCCAGCTCGTCCCAACCCCAATCGAGCGCTGCCGCCACCATCTTGGCCAAGCTGCCATAGCGCTGCACCAAAGAGGCCCCTGCAAGCCCTGTCGCGCGTGAGATCGCCGAAAAGGCCACCGATTTCTCGCCCTCAGCCGCGATGCGCTGCAAGATCACAGCGAAAACGTCAGAATCGGGCAGGGTTCTTGGGCGGGACATGGCGAAATAGTAAACGGGCGGTCGCAAATCGCAACCGGCAAATCCGCACACCTCCACAGCAAGCCGGTTGGCCCTTGGCCAGAGGCGAGATAAAACCCTTGCGCTGAAAGCGCGCCTTTGGATCAAGGCCGGCTAAGGCGCGGCCTTAGCCGGCCTTGAACGGGGCCATCCCCGCGCGGGCCAGTGCATCGGCCCGCTCGTTTTCGGCATGGCCCGCATGGCCCTTGATCCAGCGCCAAGTGACGGTATGGGCGGTGCGGGCGGCATCCAGCCTTTGCCACAGATCAACATTCTTCACCGGTGGCCCGGCGGCTGTGCGCCAACCTTTGCGCTTCCAGTTGTCCATCCAGTCGGTGATGCCATTCTTGACATAGGCCGAATCGGTGATGATCGTGATGGCAACAGGCTTGGCCAGCGCTTCCAGTGCCGAGATCGCGGCCAAAAGCTCCATCCGGTTGTTGGTCGTCAAAGCCTCGCCCCCTTGCAAGGTGCGCTCTTTGACGACTTTCCCATCTTCGCGGGCGATCATCAACACGCCCCAGCCGCCCGGTCCGGGGTTGCCCGAACACGCACCATCGGTATAGGCAAAAAGATCGGGCATGGATCGGCTTTCCTTGGGAATAGGCCGTCACATATAGATGCCGATCCCCAAAGTCACCATCACAACCGCCGTCAAAGGCAAGCGCAGGCGCATCCACCAAGGCGGGGCCAAACCTGCGCGCCAAAAGAAGAAATCCAGCGCCAAAAGCCCGTAAAACCCCGGTATCAAGGCCCCCAGCGCCTGCGGTGTTGGCCCGACCGTGGTGAAAAACGCCCAAAGTGCTGGCAGCACCGACAGCCCGTAAGCCACCGTCGCCCTCCGCCCTGCGGCATTGGTGGCAAAGCCCCACAAAACCCCCGACATAAAGGCCAAGATGATGATGCCATAGCGCAGCATGATCACATCTTCGGCCCCGCGCAGGATAACTTGGTTGCCCGACAGGCCCACGCCCGCACAGACGACAAAGGGAATAAGCCCCGCAAGGGCCAGATACAGCGCCGATCTTGGGATCATGCCGGCTCTCGCAGCACGCGGGGCACTTTGAATTCCACGTTTTCTTGCGCGGTTTCCACCAGTTCCACCGTCACCTCATAGCGGGAGCGGAAAGCGTCGATCACTTCGTTCACCAGCTCTTCCGGTGCAGAAGCCCCGGCGGTGACACCCAAACGGCCAATGCCGTCCAACGCGCGCCAGTCAATCTCGGCAGCGCGTTGCACCAGTTGGGCATAGGCACAGCCCGCAGCCTTGCCCACTTCAACCAAGCGCAGCGAGTTTGACGAATTGGGCGCGCCGATCACCAGCAAGGCATCAATCTTGCCCGCCATAGCCTTGACCGCCGCCTGACGGTTGGTGGTGGCATAGCAGATGTCTTCCTTGTGCGGGCCAAGGATGGCAGGAAAGCGGTCTTGCAAGGCGGCGACGATGCCCGCTGTGTCATCAACCGACAGGGTGGTTTGCGTGATATAGGCCAGTTTGGCCGGATCGCGCACGGACAGGTGCGCCACATCCTCGGCAGTTTCCACCAACAAAACCTCGCCCTCGGGCAGTTGGCCCATGGTGCCGATGGTTTCGGGGTGGCCTGCGTGGCCGATCATCACCATTTGCAACCCTGCTTCCGAATGGCGGGCCGCTTCGGTGTGCACTTTCGTCACAAGGGGACAGGTCGCATCGACCGCGATCATCTGGCGCGCCTGTGCGGCTTGCGGCACAGATTTGGGCACGCCGTGGGCGGAAAAGATCACGGGCCGATCGACGGGGCAGTCGTCCAGTTCTTCGACAAACACCGCGCCCTTGGCGCGCAGCCCGTCGACGACGTATTTGTTATGAACGATCTCGTGCCGCACATAGACCGGCGCGCCCCATTTTTGCAGGGCCAGTTCGACGATCTTGATCGCGCGGTCCACGCCTGCGCAAAAGCCGCGCGGGGCGGCAAGGTAAAGGGTCAATGGGGTCATCGCGTGCTCCTTGCGCTGACTTTAGCAAAGCTTGCCTTCAAAGAAAACCGCAGCAAGGGCCCTGTGGGGGCAATCATGCAAAAAGGCCAATGCAGCGGGCTGCATTGGCCTTTTTATCTGAAACAGTCGGGTCAGCCTTAGTTGGCTTCGACGGCAGGCTCGTGGTTGTCCATCTGGCGCGGGTCGCGCGGCGGGCGGCCGATCACGTCACGCAGCTCGTCAAGCTCGATGAAGTTGTCAGCTTGGCGGCGCAACTCGTCCGCGATCATCGGCGGTTGGCTGCGGATGGTCGAGACGACCGACACCCGAACGCCCTGACGTTGCAGGCTTTCGATCAGCGGACGGAAATCACCGTCGCCCGAGAAGATCACGATATGGTCAACCCGCGGGGCAAGTTCCATCGCATCGACGGCCAGTTCGATGTCCATATTGCCTTTGACCTTCCGGCGGCCTTGGCTGTCGGTGTATTCTTTGGCGGGCTTGGTCACCATGGTAAAGCCGTTGTAGTTCAGCCAATCCACCAAGGGGCGGATCGGCGAATATTCGTCATTTTCCAAAAGGGCTGTGTAGTAAAAGGCCCGCAGCAAACGGCCGCGGCGCATGAATTCCTGACGCAAAAGCTTGTAATCAATATCAAATCCAAGAGCTTTTGCCGCAGCGTAAAGGTTGGAACCGTCTATGAAAAGCGCAAGACGCTCATCTTTGTAAAACATCGTGTATTCCTTTAATTCCCCAAACCGCCATATAAATGGGCGCGACAAATACAGGTGTGGTCCACTACCACGAAATTTTGTTAACAGTGCGGCTTCCCGCCAACAAGGCAACCTATCCTTAAGTGTGAAATATATGCCAAATGATCGAACTTTTACTTTGATCGCCCTAGGCAGCAACCTGCCGGTAGACGATCTTACCCCTGAACAGGTTTTGGAACAAGCCCTTGCGGCGTTGGCTGTCTTGGGTTTGCCAGCCGTGCAGACCAGCCGTTTTTATCAGACCCCGTGCTTTCCCGCAGGGGCGGGGCCTGACTATGTGAACGCCGCAGCCTGCCTTCAGACCGCCCTGCCCGCGCCCGACGTGCTGGCCCGTTTGCACGCCGTCGAAGCGCAATTTGGCCGGGCCCGCACCACCCGCTGGGCCGGACGCACGCTGGATCTTGACCTGATCGCCATGGGCGATGCCGTTTTGCCCGATGCCATCCTTTGGCAGCACTGGGCCGATCTTGCCCCCGATCAGCAAAGCCAAATCGCCCCAACCCAGCTGATTCTGCCCCACCCCCGCCTGCAAGATCGCGCCTTTGTGCTGGTGCCCTTGGCCGACATCGCCCCCGAATGGTGCCACCCCGTGCGCGGCCAAACGGTTCGCCAGATGCTTAAAGCCCTGCCGCAAAGCGAAATAGACAGCATTCGCCCGATTTGATCTGACCCCGCCCCCCATTTGCCGCTTGTCAAGAGAATTTCACAAGACTATCTAGGCCCTTCCCGAGCCCCCAACTATTGGAGCATCCATGGCCCGCGTGACGGTTGAAGACTGCGTTGACAAGGTTCCGAACCGGTTCGAACTGGTAATGCTGGCCGCGCACCGCGCCCGCGAGATCCAGTCCGGCTCTGCCGTGACGGTGGACCGCGACAATGACAAGAACCCGGTCGTCGCCCTGCGCGAGATCGCGGACGAAACCCAGATTGCCTCGGTTCTGCGCGAACGGATGATCGAAAGCTATCAAACCCAGATCGAGGTTGACGAGCCCGAAGAAGATCAAATGGCGCTGCTGATGTCGGGCGAGATGGACCGCCCGATGCAAGACGACATGTCCGAAGAAAAGCTGCTGCGCGCGCTGATGGAAGCGCAAGGCGACAACTGAGCGTTTAGCGCAGAAATGGCAGGACGAGGATGATCGACGTCGAAGACCTGATCGCCCTCGTCCGCAACTATAACCCCCGCACCAACGCTGATCTGATCCGGCAGGCCTATGCCTACGGGCTTAAAATGCACGACGGCCAGTTGCGCAAATCGGGCGAGCCCTATTTCACCCATCCGGTCGCCGTTGCCGCCATTCTGACCGAACAGATGCTGGATGACGCCACGATCGTCACAGCCCTTCTGCACGACACGATCGAAGACACCAAATCCACCTACACAGAAGTTGAGCGTCTTTTTGGCCATGATGTGGCCGAACTGGTCGACGGTGTGACCAAACTGACCAACCTGCAACTGTCTTCGGGTGCTGCCGAACAGGCAGAAAACTTTCGCAAGCTGTTCATGGCCATGTCCAAAGACCTGCGGGTGATCTTGGTCAAGCTGGCCGACCGGTTGCACAACATGCGCACGATCAAAAGCATGCCGCCCGAAAAGCAGGCCCGCAAAAGCCGCGAGACGATGGATATCTATGCGCCTCTTGCCGGCCGCATGGGCATGCAGTGGATGCGCGAAGAGCTGGAAGATCTGGGCTTTCGTGTTCTAAACCCCGAAGCGCGCAACTCCATCATCCGCCGCTTTTTGACGCTGCAAAAGGAATCCGGCGATGTGGTGCACCAGATCACCGCCGATATCCGCACCGAGCTAGAGCGCGGCAAGATCGAGGCCGATGTTTATGGCCGCGCCAAAAAGCCGTTTTCGATCTGGCGCAAGATGCAGGAAAAAGATCTGGCCTTCTCGCGCCTGTCTGACATCTACGGCTTTCGCATCATCTGTCAGGATATGGGCGACTGCTACCGCATCCTTGGCCTGATCCATCAACGCTGGCGCGCTGTGCCGGGGCGGTTCAAGGATTACATCAGCCAGCCCAAATCCAACGGCTACCGGTCGATCCACACCTCGGTTTCGGGCCGCGATGGTAAACGGGTCGAGGTGCAGATCCGCACCCGCGAAATGCACGAAGTCGCCGAAGCGGGCGTGGCCGCCCATTGGGCCTACCGCGAAGGCGTGCGCGCCAAGAACCCCTTTGCCGTCGATCCGGGCAAGTGGATCGCCCAGTTGACCGAACGTCTGAACGAAGGCGACCACGACGAGTTCATGGAAAACGTCAAGCTAGAGATGTATTCCGACCAAGTCTTTTGCTTTTCGCCCAAGGGCGATGTGGTGCAATTGCCGCGCGGGGCCACTCCGCTGGATTATGCCTATGCCATCCACACGCGCATCGGCAATTCCTGCGTGTCGGCCAAGATCGACGGCATCCGCGTGCCGCTGTGGACCCGCCTGAAAAACGGCCAATCGGTCGAGATCATCACCGCCGAAGGCCAACGCCCGCAGTCGTCTTGGATCGACATCGTCAGCACAGGCCGCGCCAAGGCCGCCATCCGGCGGTCACTGCGCGAAGAAGATCGCGGCCGTTTTGTCAAACTTGGCCAAGAACTGGCCCGCGCCGCCTTTGACCACGTGGGCCGCAAAGCCACTGACAAAGCCCTGCGCACCGCCGCCAAAATGCTGGGCCTTGGCGATGAAACCGAACTTCTGGCGCGCTTGGGCTCTGCCGAACTGACGGCGCGCAAGGTGCTGGAAACGCTTTATCCCGAACTGTCGACCTCGCAAAAAGACGAGGTTGACACCCAGCGCCCCGTGATCGGCCTTGGCGCCGACCAAACCTTCAAACGCGCGCAATGCTGCCAACCCGTCCCCGGAGAGCGGATTGTCGGCATCACCTATCCGGGCCGCGGCGTGATCGTGCACGCCATCGACTGCCGCGCGCTGGAAGAGCTGGAAGAACAACCCGCCCGCTGGGTCGATCTGCACTGGCAATCGGGCCGCCATGCCCCCGCCTATTCGGTGACACTGGATGTGGCGATTTCCAACGACGCCGGCGTTCTGGGCCGTATCTGCACCGTGATTGGTGAGCAGAAGGCCAATATCTCGGACTTGAAATTCAGCGAACGCAAACCAGATTTCTACAGACTGCTGATTGATGTAGACCTGCGCGATGTCGAACATTTTCACATGGTCATGACCGCGCTAGAGGCTGAAACCGACGTGGCGCAGGTGGCGCGGGTGCGCAATGTGACCCGCAAGCCCTAAGCCAAAAGGGCAAGGGATTTTCGTGTTCAAACGCGCCAAACCGATGAGTTGGGGCAACTGGGCCCGCCACCAGGTCTATCCCAAAGGCGGGATCAAGCGGGCCAGCGTGTACCTGTGGCACCGGCTGCGCCGCCTGCCCGATCCGCCCCACCGTATTGCGCGCGGCGTCTTTGTGGGCGTTTTCGCCAACTTTCCGCCGGTCTTCTTTGGCATTCAGATGCCGGTTGCCGCCCTGCTGGCGTGGGCGCTGCGGGGCAATGTGCTGGCAGCGGTTCTGGGCACGCTTTTGTCAAATCCCATCACCACACCCATCATTGCGCTGGTGTCGCTGAACCTTGGCCACTGGATGCTCGGCTCCTCTGACAGCGTTAGTGTCAACGGCGTCTTTGCGGCCTTTGCGGCGGCGGGTCAGGATCTGTGGCACAATCTGCGCGCCGCGTTTTCCGATGAAACCTCTCATTGGGAGGGGCTGATCCTCTTCTGGCACCGCATCTATTTTCCCTATCTGATAGGTTCCATCCTGCCGGGCTTGGCCACATCGGCGCTGTTTGCCTGGGCCACCCTGCCCCTTGTCACCGCCGCGCAATCCCTGCGCCGCAAACGCGCCTTGGCCCGCAAATCGCGCCCTTGATCCCTTTCACATGGGCCTAAATATCCCCCGGGGGTCTGGGGGTGGGAAACCTGTGTGCTTTCAAATAGTCTGATACCCACATTTCAGACGGTCTGACACGATATTAGCCGCCAGCACCTGATTACAGCCGATTGAGGTCATTGCCGCGCGCCTCAATCGGCGCTCTGTTTTTTCCACCATCGGCCAACGCCAGAATGACTGCAATGGCGGTCAGGCGGGAAGGTGGCACGCACTTCAGACACGATTTGACCAAAGGTCAAGGTGTCGATCCGGGCGAGGATGAAGGCCTCTAGTTCCGGGTCGCCTTCGATCTTGCCGGGGTGTCCTCTGCGATGCGCGCGCCGGTGGGCTGCGAAGACTTCCTCGCGGGTCTTGGGGGCGGCGTCCAAAGACGGTTTACCGGGTGTTTCAAGCGCCGTTGAAAGGCTCTTGCCGATGGCGGCGACAATGCTGAATAGCTCTGCCAAATCCGCGCCAAGCTTGGCGTTGGTGGCGAGGGCGCGGGTGATCAGGTCTTGGGTGTTGCCCTGTGTCATGCTTTCCATTCCTTCAACCAACGGCGCACGGACACGTCAGAGACGCGGAGTTGCCGGGCGAAGGCTGCGGTGGAGTGGCCTTGCCAGTGCAGCATCGCTGCAAGCCAGCGCTTGGCCAAGGGCACACGTTTTTGCAGGCGGGGTTGGGCGGCAAGGGCCTTAGCCTTCTCATAGCCCAAGAGCGCCTCGACGCTGGAGCGTCCTTTTGGATCAGCGGACAGGATCAATTCCGCGCCGCCAAAGGACAAGAGGAACGTGACAGCCAGATCGGGGCCCAACACCTTCACGTAGGCCGCGACCTGTGCGGTCGGTTTGGGCATGGGTCGGGCGAGATCTTTCAACACGGGGCCTCATATCAAATGGACAACCCCCGACTGCCACCCAGGACAATGACGGTCGGGGGCCTTGTACGCGCCGGGTCTGAGGCGGCGCGTGTCACACCGGGGCGCTGCCCACCCCGGCACGATGGCTATCTGGACAGGGAACCGGGCGGCAGGCCCAGTTGCTCGCACATCGCGGCTTCAAGATCGGTCGGTCTGGGTTCATGCGGCAAGTGCGCTGGTTTTGCGGTGTCAGCTTTGAACGAGGAGCCGCCCAAATACGCAAACACCGGCCCGACCTTGGTCAGGAAAGCATCAAACGACCCTTCGTCCGATTGGCACAGGGCAAGTGCCCAGTCGCGCATTCCAGGCGTGATATAGCGTTGCTGGATGGCAACGCGGACCTTTTCTTGAGCGCGGCCCTGATCCGTTGCCCGGCGTTCGGCCAAGCGGTCTGCCAGCATTTCGTGCACCGCCGCAACGGGCATGTATTTGCCCGGATCGGGCATCGCCTCGCGCTTGGCTTTCAGCATCGCAGCGGCGTCGGATAGCGGTGTGTTTGGCGGCAGGCCAAACAGCTCGATCACCATGGAAATGAAGGCGGCTTGTTCGGCGGCAGGATTGGGGGCGGTGTCTGGTGGCATGACGGGTTCCTGAGCGTTCAAGGCGGTGAGGTGCAGGTTGGGGCGGTGGACAAGCGTCATCAGATCACGCGCGATTGCCGCCTTGCGTTCGGCCACATCGCGCATCTTCGGCGTTGCTTGAGCCAAAGCTTGGTGCGCCGCCTCGTCATAGGTGCCCAGAGGCAAACCAGCGGCGGCAACGTCGCGCTCGATGACAGCGCGGCGGACTTCGGCGGGAAGGTCGGAAAGCTTCACGGCTTCAGGCCGTCTTGCATCTCCTTCAAGCTTCACAATCGGCACTTCGGCCTTGATCAACCAACGTGTCGCGGAAGTGCGATGCTTCGGAATACCTCCGATGCCAAGCAACTCAACCACGGAAACTACTGGTCCAATTGCCAACTTGGGTGGCGGCGGGGAGGGCCTGAAAGGCGCAGAAGTCATTCTATGCCGCCACACGGAACTGAAGATTTTCGCCGCCCGCCGCCTTCAATCCAAGGTCAACGGCAATCCGGTGGCTCGTGCCATACCGGCATTCGAGCTTGCCTTGTAGGACTGCGTAAACCGTTCGCGGGTTGTAGCCACGGTCAAGTGCCCAACTCCGAATAGAGACGCCCTCGGCGGTGAACCGACTCTTGGCCAGCGCAAGCCTTTGAGTGGAAATCCCAGATTGTTTTTTCTGTTCCAAGTATCACCCTTCGTGTTACACGTTAGCGAAACAATGAAGGCTATGGGAGCAAAACTCCGCGAGGTGCGCGGGGATAGGACGCTTGCAGAGTTCGCAGAGACACTCGGTGTCGAACGGACAACTTGGTCGAACTATGAGGCGGGCCGAAGGTTGCCCAACCACGAGGTTTTCTCGCTGATTGCACGACTTGAAGATGTACCTTTAGACACCATCCTGCCGTCAGCGCCACTTGCTCGCATCACCGTGCCCGTAGGTGAAGCGGGTTGGTGGTTATACATTCCGGTTCTTTGGCTGTTCAACAAACTGGATCGAATGGACGGCTTCGAAAGCGAGGGCGACCGACTAAAGTGGTGGGCGGAGCGACTGCCTTCGTTGGCCGAAGAGTTTGCAATGCGAGTCCATGACTTGGCAGAGGAGCGCGATCTGTACCCCGAAGACGCCGCCGTTCAAGTTTGCGAAGGTTTCGCAGAGCGGACTTTAGAAGAGCTTAAAGCGTTCGTTGACGCGGCAAAATAGTCGTGCGTCGTGCGCAAAACCGCGCACGATTTTTACAGTCTCAGCAAAAGCGCTCATTGATTTCATTACATAATTTTTGACACCCGACTGCGAAAACCCGTCAAATGCGCCTAAACAGCCCAAAACGTATCAAACCTAATGAAATCGCCCTTTCGCAAAGCATTGATTATGCTTGCAATTTTTTCGACCCCGTATCAAACCTTCTGAAACGCGTCAAAACCCCCAGCGGGCGCACCCTTAACCGCTCTTCCAAGACGCGCCGAACCCGTCTAAGAAGAGCCCATATAACTGGGGTGAGAGCCATGACATACCTTGGAAAATTGCGCCTTGGCGTGAACATTGACCACGTGGCCACTGTGCGCAACGCGCGCGGCAGTGCTTGGCCCGACCCGTTGCGCGCAGCACTCTTGGCCGAGATGGCGGGCGCTGACGGTATCACCGCCCACCTGCGCGAAGACCGGCGCCACATCCTCGACAGCGACATCGCCGCGCTCAAAGCGGGCCTTGGCATTCCGCTCAATTTCGAGTGTGCGGCAACCGATGAGATGCAGGCGATTGCGCTGGCCACCCAGCCCCATGCCGTCTGCCTTGTCCCCGAAAAGCGCACCGAACGCACCACAGAAGGCGGGCTTGATGTGGCGGGCGATGAAAACCGTCTGGCGCATTTCATCGCACCCCTCAAAGCCGCAGGCGCGCGGGTGTCGATGTTCATCGGCCACGATCCCCGCCAGATCGAAGCCTCGGCCCGCATCGGGGCGGCGGTGGTGGAACTGCACACCGGCCACTACTCTGACCTGCACGCCGAAGGCCACTTCGCGCAGGCCGAAGCTGAACTGCATGCCCTGCAAAAAGGCGCAACCCTCGCCCATGCTTTGGGGCTAGAGGTGCACGCGGGCCACGGCCTGACCTATGACAACGTCGGCCCCATCGCCGCCATCCCCGAAGTGATGGAGCTGAACATCGGCCACTTCCTGATTGGCGAGGCGATCTTTTTGGGTCTGGAAGACGCCTTGGCCGAAATGCGCCACCGGATGGATCTGGCGCGCAGCCAAGCCTGACATCCGGCCCCAAACCCGATTTTTCGGCGAAAAATCGCGCCCAACCGCTGCGATGGACGCAAACCCGGTGCAGCAGCAGAGACCGATTTTTCGCAGAAAAATCGCGGCCCCGCAGGCCTGCTCGACTTATCGGCGCGCAGCATATATCCAGCCTGCATCCACAAAAAGCGGGGCTGCTTTGATATGATCCTCGGCATCGGAAGCGATCTTGCCAACATCGAGCGGATCGAAGGCACCATTGCCCGCTTTGGCGCGCGTTTCTTGACCCGTGTTTTCACCGCCCAAGAACAAGCCAAGGCCGACAGCCGCCCCCATACCATAGCCGCCACCTATGCCAAACGCTGGGCCGCCAAAGAGGCGTGTTCGAAGGCCTTGGGCACCGGTCTGCGCATGGGCATTGCGTGGCGCGACATGGCCGTGTCAAATCTGTGGACAGGCCAACCCGTCATGCACCTCAGCGGATGGGCCGCCCAACGTCTGGCCGAAATGACCCCGCCAGACCACCGCGCTGTGGTGCATGTGACCCTGACCGATGATCACCCTTGGGCCCAAGCCTTCGTCGTGATCGAGGCTTTGCCCCTTTCCCCACCCCTTCGCGCGCAAGTGACCCATCAAAACCCGCCTTCTTCTTGACTCTTAGGGCGCTCACGCGCATCTAGCGCCAAACCTTTCACGAAAGCGCACGCCATGGCCAAAAAGCAGCAATCCGACGGCGGTATCGTCGAAACCATCAAGACCGTTGTCTATGCCTTGCTGATCGCTGGCCTGTTTCGCACGCTCTTGTTCCAGCCCTTCTGGATCCCGTCGGAATCGATGAAAGACACGCTTCTGATCGGCGACTTTTTGTTCGTCAACAAAATGGCCTACGGTTATTCGCGCTATTCGTGCCCCTTTGCCGCCTGCCCGATCCCGGGCCGCATCAAAGTGCCGCTCTTGTCCGGCGACCCGCAGCGCGGGGATGTGGTGGTGTTTCGCCACCCCGTGAACGGCGAAGATTACATCAAACGCCTGATTGGTCTGCCCGGTGACAAGATTCAAGTCAAAAGCGGAATGCTTTACATCAACGGCACCGAGGCTCCCCAAGTTGACGCCGGTGTCTTCACCGAGATTTACGAGGCGCAGGGTTCGATGGGCAACTCCCCGCGCTGCTCCAACGCGCCGGTGGGCAATGGCGGCACCTGCGAGAAGATCCGCGCGATCGAGACCCTGCCCAATGGTGTGAAGCATGATGTCTTGAACATCGACATGAACGGCTATGCCGACAACACCGATGTCTTCACCGTGCCCGAAGGCAATTACTTCTTCATGGGCGACAACCGTGACAATTCGATGGACAGCCGCTTTGCCCAAAATGTCGGCGGCGTGGGCATGGTGCCGGCCGAATATCTGGTGGGCCGCGCGGATCGGATCATGTTCTCGTCTGCGGGCTCGTCGTTGTTTCAATTCTGGACGTGGCGCGCAGATCGCTTCTTTAAGGCGGTTGAGTGAAGCTTTCTGCGGATATTCAGGCATTTACGGCCCTCATCGGGTATACATTCCGCACGCCTGCGCTTTTGGTGCAGGCGTTGACGCATCCGTCGATGTCGTCGCCCACGCGGGCTGACAACCAGCGGCTGGAATTCTTGGGCGACCGCATCTTGGGCCTTGTGATGGCCGAAGCCCTTTTGTCCGCTGACACCGCCGCCGCCGAAGGCCAGCTTGCCCCGCGCTTTAACGCACTTGTGCGCAAGGAAACCTGTGCCGATGTCGCCCGCGCTTACGGCTTGGGCGAGGTGCTGAAACTGGGCCGGTCCGAGATGATTTCCGGCGGGCGGCGCAAAGAGGCGCTTTTGGGCGATGCGCTGGAAGCTGTGATTGCCGCTGTCTATGTCGATGGCGGTTTTGATGCCGCGCGCGATCTGATCTTGCGCCTATGGGGTGACCGTATCAGCGCCGTCGATGCCGATGCGCGGGATGCCAAGACCAGCCTGCAAGAATGGGCCCAAGCCCGCGGCATGGCCCCGCCTGCCTATATCGAAGACGCCCGCGAAGGGCCCGACCACCAGCCTATCTTCACCGTCCGCGTGACGCTTGACGACGGCGCAACCGAAACCGCCCGCGCCGGATCAAAGCGGCAGGCCGAACAAATGGCAGCGCGCACGCTTTTGGCGCGGATCACAAAGGGACAGGCATGACGCAGGACGACACCATGGGCACCCAAGGCCCGCACCGTGCGGGCTTTGTGGCCCTGATCGGCGAACCCAATGCCGGAAAATCAACCCTCATCAACAAGATGGTCGGGGCCAAGGTGTCGATCGTCACCCATAAAGTGCAAACCACCCGCACCCGCATTCGCGGCATTGCGATGCACGGCGCATCCCAGATTGTCTTTGTCGACACGCCCGGCATCTTTCGCCCGCGCCGCAGGCTTGACCGGTCCATGGTCGCCGCTGCTTGGGGCGGGGCTGCGGATGCCGATGTGATCGTGCTGCTGATCGAAGCCAACCGTGGCCTGACCGAAGGGGCCAAGGCCATCATCGCAGGCCTGCGGGACCGCTTCCCCTCGGGCGGGCAAGTGGCGCTGGCGATCAACAAGATCGACAAGGTCAAGGCCGAAGCCCTGCTGTCCTTGGCCGAAGAGGCCAACATCGCCTTCCCCTTCACCAACACCTTCATGATCAGCGCCGAACGCGGCCACGGGGTGGAACGGTTGAAATCGTGGCTGGCCGACATCGTGCCGACGGGCCATTGGTTTTACCCCGAAGACCAGTTGGCCGACCTGCCCATGCGCATGATCGCCGCTGAGATGACCCGCGAAAAGCTGACCCTGCGTTTGCATGAGGAACTGCCCTACCAATTGACGGTCGAAACCGAAAACTGGGAGGATCAGCCCGATGGATCGGCCAAGATCAACCAGATCATCTATGTCGCCCGCGACGGCCATAAAGGCATCGTTCTGGGCAACAAGGGCGAGACGATCAAGTCGATCGGCACCGCCGCGCGCGCCGAAATCTCGGCCTTTCTGGAGCGCACGGTGCATTTGTTCCTAGAGGTCAAGGTCCGCCCGAACTGGCTGGAAGAACCCGAACGCTACAGCGAAATGGGCCTTGATTTCAAAGACGGCAACCTGCCGACATAGGCGCGCTGTGACTCCGCGCCTTGCCAGTGGCCTTTGGGTATCGGCCTATCTGACCCGCCTGCGCTTGGCCGAAATTGCGGCTTATGTCACCCAAAAGGGCGATGCCACGGCGGGGGCGGTTGTGGTCAAGGTCGCAACCCTTGACGGCCAAGCCCGCGCCTTTCAGCGCAGCTTTGATCTGTCCGCCAACGCCCGCATCTGGGTTCCCCTGACCGAGGGGGCCGAACCCGATGTCGACGCGCTTTTGGCGCGGCAAAAGGCCCGCGACCGCGACCTTTGGGTGATTGAATTGGAAGACCGTCAGGGGCGCACGCTTTTGGATCAAGACGGGCTTTCAGGCTGACCCGATGCGAAAGCCCGCGACAACAAAAGCCAGTAGATAGCCGAGAAGACCGCTGACAAATTCCACGATCCACAAGAAATCCCCGCCCGGGGCTACGGCGTGTTCAGGCCCCGCAAAGTATCCCCGCACCAGCGCGTAGACACAATACCCAGCGGGCCAGGCGATCAGGGTGGGCAGGGCGGCACTGTTGAACCTTTTGTCGGCAAAGGCCAGCCACCACAGGCCCACGAGCAAGGGTACCCCAAGGTGCAGGGCTTTGTCCGCCCACCAAGACGCAGGGTCTGGCCCTGACATGCTCCAGAACGGGAAGGGATATGAAGCTGCGACGATGGCCACCGCCACCAGCATCGCCGCCGCTATCGTGCCAGTCATCCGCCAGCCCTTGGCCACGGCAAACATCATCCCTGCCACGCCAAGATTGGTCAAAACGGCAAAATACCCCGCCATAAGCCAAAGCCTGTCGGCCACGGGCGCATAGGGCAAGCCGTCAAACTGTCCGCGCAAAGCGGCCAGCGCCAAGGCTCCAATCAACAGGGCAACCAACCGTGACATCATCGCCTAACCCTGCCAGATTGCACAGACACCGCAAGCCCCGTCTTGCCCCGCGCCCAAGCCCGCGCGATAGTGCCGCCATGGAATGGCAAGACGAAGGGGCCCTTTTGTCCGTGCGCCCGCACGGCGAAAGCTCCGCGATCATCGAGGTGTTTACAGCGGCGCATGGCCGCCACCTTGGCGTGGTGCGCGGCGGCGGATCCCGGCGCATGGCGGGCATCTTGCAACCCGGCGGGCAGTTGGCGCTGCACTGGCACGCCCGATTGGAGGATCAAATCGGCAGCTTTCGCGCCGAACCGCTGCACGCCCGCGCCGCGCTTATGGCGGATCGCGGTGCGCTGTCGGCTCTGAATGCCATCTGCGCCCTGCTGCACCACGCCCTGCCCGAACGCGACCCGCACCTCGCCCTGTACACCCAAACCGTGGCCCTGCTGGACCTTTTGGAAGCGGGCGGCGCGTGGCAGGCCCCCTACCTGAACTGGGAACTGCGCCTGCTGGAAGATATGGGCTACGGCCTTGATCTGACCTCTTGCGCGCTGACGGGGGTGACGCAGGATCTGGCCTATATCTCGCCGCGCACAGGGCGGGCTGTGGCCCGCGCCGCAGCGGGCGACTGGGCGGCACGCCTTTTGCCCCTTCCCCGCGTGCTGACCTTGGCCGACGGAACCCCCGCCGAAGTGGCCGAGGGTCTGGCCATCACTGGCCACTTCCTGTCGCGCGCACTGACCCGCCCAAACCCCGCCGCACCCCTGCCCGAGGCCCGAGGCCGCCTGCTAGATCACCTCTCGCAGGCCAAAACCGACGCAGACTGACCCCTGCGGTCGCATCAAGGCCAGACGCATCGGCCCTGCCATGTGATCAACCGCTATGCCGATCGACCACATCCCTGTGCCACGCACCCCCGCCCTTTGGCATTTCGCCGCCCTCACCGGGCTGGAGTCTTGCGTGCGCGGCTCGCTCATCTCGGTCATGCCGTTGATTGTGCATGATGCGATGGGCTCGACGGTCGGGTCGTCAAAGGCCTATTTCATCGTCGGGTTGATCTCGATGATCTGGGGGCTGCTGGTGCCTTGGGCCACACAGTTGGTGCCACGGCGGTGGATGTATACGGGCGGTTGCAGCTTGTATTTCGTCGGCATGGGGCTGGCCTTTGTGGGCACGCCGCTGTCGGTCACCCTGTCGCTGATGGCCAATGCCATGGCCACGGCCACGACCTTTGTGTGCTTCAACGCCTATGTGCTGGATTACGTCGACCGCGAGAATTTGGGGCGCAGCCAAAGCCTGCAGATGTTCTTTGCGGCCACCCCTTGGGCGGTCGGGCCGATGCTGGGGGTGTGGCTGCATTCGCTGTGGCGGCCTGCGCCGTTTTTGATGGCGGGCAGCTTTGCGGTGGCGCTGGTGGTTCTGTTTTGGGTGCTGCGGATGGGCAATGGCAAGGCCATCGCGCGGGCGCGCGGGCCGGCGGTCAATCCCTTGGCCTATCTGGGCCGATTCTTTGCCCAACCGCGCCTGATCGCGGGCTGGGCCTTTGCGGTGATCCGCTCGACCGGCTGGTGGGTCTATGTGGTCTATCTGCCCTATTTCTGCATCGAGCAGGGGTTGGGCAAGAACGTGGGCGGCACCGCCCTGTCGATTTCCAACGCCATCCTGTTTCTGGCCCCCGTGCTGTTGAAATTCGCCCGCCGCTCGTCGGTGCGCCTGTCCGTCCGGCGCGCCTTTGCGGTCTGTGGCAGCTTGTTCGTGCTGGCGTCGCTGGTAGCCCCTTGGCCGTGGATGACGGTATTCGCGCTGATGGCCGCCTCGACCATGCTGGTCACGCTGGATGTGATCGGTGGCTTGCCGTTCCTGATGTCGGTCAAACCCTCGGAACGCACCGAGATGTCGGCCATCTATTCCAGCTTTCGCGATGTCTCATCCGTTGTCACCCCCGGCATGGCTTGGGCCGTTCTGGCCGTGGCCCCCACGGCTGCGATCTTCACAGCCAGCGGAGTGCTGATGGGGGGCGCCTACCTCATCGCAGGCAAATTGCACCCGCGCTTGGGCACCCCGCGCCCTTCACGCGGTGGTCTGTAAACGCGGGTTTCATACTTGCGAAAATATCCCGGGGTCCGGGGCAGCGCCCCGGGGCCACAGGCGTTAGGGTTTGAAGAACTTGCCTTTGGGCGACAGGGTAAAAATCTCGCATCCTGTGGCCGTCACCCCGACCGAGTGTTCGTACTGCGCCGACAGGCTTTTGTCGCGGGTCACAGCCGTCCATTCATCGGCCAATACCTTTGTCTCTGGGCGGCCAAGGTTCACCATCGGCTCGATGGTAAAGAACATCCCCTCTTCCAGCACCGCGGCAGACCCCGGGCGGCCGTAATGCAGCACGTTCGGCGGGGCGTGGAACACGCGCCCCAAGCCGTGGCCACAAAAGTCGCGCACCACTGACATGCGGTTCGCCTCGACCAAGGATTGGATGGCATGGCCGATATCGCCAAAGGTATTGCCCGGCTTGACCGCTTCGATCCCGCGCATCAGGCCTTCGTGCGTGACTTCGATCAGGCGTTCGGCTTTGCGGTTGATCGGCCCTGCGCCGTACATCCGGCTGGTGTCGCCAAACCACCCTTCGACAATGACGGTCACGTCAATGTTCAAAATGTCGCCTTCCACCAGCGTTTTCGCCCCCGGAATCCCGTGGCACACCACATGGTTGACCGAGATGCACGAGGCGTGCTGATAGCCCTTATAGCCAATCGTGGCCGATACAGCCCCGTGGCGCGTCACTTCGGTGCGGATGAAATCGTCCAGCTCTGCCGTTGTGACCCCGGGTTGCACCAAGGGCCCGATATCGTCCAAGATCACGGCTGCAACCCGCCCCGCCTCGCGCATGCCGGCAAAATCGGCATCCTCATAGATGCGAATGCCATCCTTGGTGACCCGGCCTCTGATATCGTCCACGTGGCAAACCCTTTTGCTTTTGGCGACAAATAAAAGAAACCCGCGCCCTTTGCCAGAGGGCGCAAGCCCCCTATACCAGTGCAAAAGCTGATAGGAGTGTCAAATGCCCAACCAAACCGCCGCCATGCTGGTGATCGGGGATGAAATCCTCTCGGGGCGCACCCGTGACAGCAATATGCACCATTTGGCCATGGCGCTGACCGACCACGGCCTGTCCCTGACCGAGGCGCGGGTTGTCGCTGATGATCACGCCGCCATTGTGGCGGGCGTGAATGCCCTGCGCGGGGCCTATGACCATGTGTTCACCTCGGGCGGTATCGGGCCGACGCATGACGACATCACCGCCGAGGCGATTGCCGCCGCCTTTGGCGTGCCCATCACGCAGCGCGCCGATGCCATGGCGCTGCTTGGCGCACATTACGAACGGCAGGGCGTGCCCTTTAACGAGGCGCGCCAGCGCATGGCGCGCATTCCTGACGGCGCGGTGTTGATCGACAACCCCGTCTCGATAGCGCCCGGGTTCAGCTTGGGCAATGTCCATGTCATGGCCGGCGTGCCCCGCATCTTCGAGGCGATGTTGGCAGGCGTTCTGTCAGGCATCGCCCACGGCAAACCGCTTTTGTCGCGCAGCTTGCGGATGCTGCGCGGCGAGGGTGAGATTGCCACCGCCTTTTCCGCCTTCGCCGCGCTCTATCCCGACCTGTCGATGGGGTCTTACCCCTTCAACACCAACGGGGCCTTTGGCACCAATCTGGTGATCCGCGGCACCGATGCCGCCCGACTGGATACCGCCCTTGCCGCGCTTCAGGCGCATCTGGCATGACACCCGCCGACCCGACCGCCCCCTTTGCCGCCGCAATGGCCGCCACTTGGCCGCCTTTGGCCGTGCACTCCGCAGGCCCTTGGGCGGTGGGCCAAGGGGCGGGGGGTGGCAAAAGGGTCAGTGCGGCTTGGGCTGCGCGCGATTGGGGTGCAGGTGACATCGCTTTGGCCGAGGCCGCCCAAGAGGCCTTGGGGCAGGATAAGCTTTTCGTCATCTGGCCGTGGGATGCAGCCCTTGATGCCGCACTTGCCGCGCAGGGCTATGCCAAGATCGAACCTGTCTTGGCCTATACGGCCCCCGTATCGGCCTTTGCCCCGCCCCAACGCATGACCAGCTTTCCCCATTGGCCCCCCTTGCAGATCGCCAAGGAAATCTGGGCCGACGGCGGCATCTTGGGCGGGCGCTTGGCTGTGATGGGCCGTGTATCAGGCCCCAAGACCGTCGTGCTGGGCCGCACGGCCGACCGACCCTCGGGCGCGGCCTTTGTGGCGTTGCACGGCACCACCGCGATGGTCCACGCCGTCGAGGTGCGCGAAAGCCAGCGCCGCAAAGGGGCTGGTCGCCAACTTCTGGCCGCCGCCGCCCTTTGGGGGGCACAGCAAGGCGCGGATCGGCTGGCTTTGGCCGTCACAAAGGCCAACACAGCGGCGCGTGCGCTCTATGCTTCCCTTGGGATGCAGCCTGTGGGAGAGTATCATTATCGCCTTAAAGTCTAACCGGGCCTGTGTCACCGCCTTGATCAAAGCCGTATCTTTTGCCTTGGCCTGTGGCCTGATCTTGGCCTTGCCCGCCAAGGCGGCCCCCCTGTTGGACATGCCAGCCCCGGCCACGGAAATCGGCGGTTGGTCGGAATACCCCGCGACCTTGCGCTTGCCCGTGGGCCCCTTTGCCGCCGGTGTACTGCCGCTGCAAGATGTGGCGGGGGCTGTGACCCAACGCGCCTACCGGATGGACAAGCAGCGCCTGACCACCTTGCAACTGATCACCCCCCTGCTGCACCAGCTTAACGCCGCGGGCTTTACCACCCTTTTTGAGTGCGAGGCGCAGGCCTGCGGCGGCTTTGACTTTCGCTATGGCATGGATGTGCTGCCCGAACCGCAAATGCACGTCGACTTGGGCGACTTTCGTTATGTTTTGGCCGAACGACAGGGGGCCAAAGGGGTCGAGGTTTTGGCCCTGTTGGTCAGCCGGTCGGCGGATCAGGGTTTTGTGCAGGTCAGCACCGTCAGCTCTGAGCCGGGTGGCGGGGTGACGCTTGCCCCTTCGGGCCAAAGCGCAGCCACGCCGGAAGCGGACGTTGCTGCGCCCGTGGTGGCCCAAGATCTGGCGGGGCGGCTTATGACGCTGGGCGCTGTGGCGCTGGACGATCTGGTCTTCGCCTCGGGCGAGGCGGTGCTGCAAACGGGGGACTATGCCTCGCTGGCAGAACTGGCGGCGTGGCTTGCGGCCAACCCAGACCGCCGCATCACGCTGGTGGGCCACACCGACGCCTCGGGCGCGTTGCCCGCCAACATCACCCTGTCGCGCCAGCGGGCGCAAAGCGTGCGGGCTGCCTTGCTCGGCCGCTACGGGGCCGCCGCAGACCAGATTGATGCGCAAGGAGCGGGCTTTTTGGCCCCCCGCGCCAGCAATGAAACCCCTGAAGGGCGGGCGCGCAATCGGCGGGTTGAGGTGGTGCTGAACCCCTAATGCCCCAAGGCCTTACCAGTCCTGTGGCCCTTTATTGGCAAAGTGCCGCACCAGAAAGTCGATAAAAGCCCGCACCTTAGGCTGCAAGAATCGGCCCTGCGGGTAGACTGCATAGATGCCCTGCACATCGGGCGAAAGGTCTGACAACGCCTCTTCCACCAAGCCCTGACGCATTGCATCGGCGTATAGGAACGCGGGCAGATAGGCGATCCCCAACCCAGCGATGGCGGCATTCAGCAGGCTTTGCCCATCGTTCACCGTCAAGCACCCCGCCGAGCGCACATGGCGCACCGCTCCGGCGGGGTCGGTGATCTTCCAGACCGTGCCCTGCGCCTCAGTTGACTGGTGCAGCAGGCGGTGGCCGTCCAGATCGTCGATCGACTGCGGGCGTCCGTGGCGGGCAAAATAGGCGGGTGCGCCGACCAACTTGCGGGCGGTGTCGGCCAGATGGCGCGCGCGCAGTGAGCTGTCTTCCAAAGCGCCCACGCGGATGGCCATATCGAAGCCTTCCGAGATCATTTCGACATAGCGGTGGTTCATCACCATATTGACCGTGATGTCGGGGTAATCTTGCAAGAACTGGCCCAAGATCGGGGCCAAAAGATTGGCCCCGAAGTCGGCCGCAACGCTGAGCCGCAACAGGCCAGACGGCGCCGATTGCATCGCAATGACCAAAGCGTCCGCATCGCCCGCATCATGCAGCACACGCCGCGCGCGGTCGTAATAGGCCAGCCCGATATCGGTTGGGGCCACCCGCCGCGTGGTGCGGTTCAACAGCCGCGCCCCAAGCCGCGCCTCTAACGCCGAAACATGCTTGGACACCGCCGATTTCGACATACCCAATTTGCGCGCGGCATCGGTAAAGCCGCCTTGGTCCACCACCGTGGCGAAGGCTTCCATTTCCGTCAGTCGGTCCATCCTACATCCCCCGGCAGCGTTTCGGCTGGTATGCCCAAGGGGTGATCGTCAATTCAGGCAAGATCGCGGCACTGCGGCGACCGTTCCGGGGTATTCCTAAGATCGTTCATGGCACAGAAACGATCGTTTCCCGGGAAAACCGGGCAATTGTGACGGAATTTAGCCATCGCTTGGCAGAGTTGCTAAGAAAAAGCGGCGATCCGTTAGGGAATCACCGCCCCGCGCCCCACTTGGGGTGCCGCAGGCTTTGCGCCGTTGCGCTGATCTAGCAGGGCCATTGTGTCCATCACCAAGCCCCGCGCCTGCGCCGAGGTCAAGGGTGCCCCCGCCACGCCTGAGGCGGAAATTGTCACCAACCGCCCCTTGATCGCCGTGATCGCCCGCCAATAATCCCCCGTCACCTGATCTCGCAGGTGCAACAATAGCCCGCGCCCCGCGCTTTGGGTTTGCACGATCTGCACATGGTCGGGGTCGCCGTCGCGCGCCAAAACCTTGCGCCCCGCGGTTGAGGCGAAGAACTCTGCCAAGGCCTTTGGCCCTGCCACCAGAACGCCCGCCGAAGCGGGCGCGCCGATGGTCAGTGTCACCACCGCCGCGGCCACCTTGCCTTGGGCATTGCACCGCCCGATCAGCAAAACCGTCGCAGGCCCCAGCGCGACCGAGGCCTTTTTGTCGATGCAATAGCCCTGCGGCGCGGCCACCGTGAGAGCGCCTTTGAACACCGCAATCTCGTGCAGGTTTTGCCCCGTTGTCGCAGGGTCGCAGCCCATCAGGGCAAACGCCATCCCCATCAAGGCAAAGCGCAGCAGCGCAGCAACGGGCATCCGGCCTCCTGTCGGCAGTCGTCTGCCGCGTTTTCCACCTTAGGGATAGCCACCCGCCGGCCTTTGGGCAAGATCATCCGCGGGCTGCGTCTGGCGCACCCCTGTCAGGGTGATTGCAATTCGCCCCCGCGCAGACTATCTCGGACGGGAATAGAGCGACCAAAGGGCCAGCCGATGAACTGGATCTCCAACTACGTGCGTCCCAAGATCAACTCGCTGTTTTCGCGGCGCGAAACCCCTGACAATCTTTGGACCAAATGCACCGAATGCGGCACGATGCTGTTTCACCGCGAATTGGCCGATAATCTGAACGTGTGCACCGCGTGCGACCATCACATGGCCATCACCCCGCGTGACCGCTTCAAGGCGCTGTTTGACGGCGGGATTTTTACCGAAGTGAAAGTGCCCGAGCCTGTCGTGGATCCGCTGCATTTTCGTGACCAAAAGAAATACCCCGAACGCCTGCGTGCCGCCCAAAAAGCGACCGGCGAGCGTGACGCCATGGTCGTGGCCGAGGGTGAAATTCTGCGCACGCCGATTGTGGCCGTGGCACAGGATTTTGCCTTTATGGCGGGGTCGATGGGCATGTTTGTCGGCAACGCCATGATCGTGGGCGCGCAAACGGCGGTGAAACACAAGCGGCCTATGGTCGTTTTCTGCGCCGCCGGTGGCGCGCGGATGCAAGAGGGGATCTTGTCGCTGATGCAAATGCCCCGCACCACGGTTGCGGTGCAGATGCTGCGCGAGGCGGGTCTGCCCTATGTGGTGGTGTTGACCCACCCGACCACGGGCGGGGTGACAGCCAGCTACGCCATGCTGGGCGATGTGCAAATCGCCGAACCCAACGCGCTGATCTGCTTTGCGGGCCCCCGCGTGATCGAACAAACCATCCGCGAAAAGCTGCCCGAAGGCTTTCAACGCGCCGAATATCTGCTGGACCACGGAATGCTGGACCGCGTCACCCACCGCAAAGCGATGCGCGACGAATTGGCCACGATTGTGCGGATGTTGCAGGGCCTGTCGCCGGCCATAAAGGGCGACCTACCCGCGCCCGATGGCAAAGCGACAAAGGCCTAAGACATGGCCAGCTCTGACGCCATTTTAGACCGGATGATGACCTTTCATCCCAAGGTGATCGACCTGACCTTGGACCGAACCCACCGCTTGCTGGCGGCCTTGGGCAACCCCGAACGGGCCTTGCCCCCCGTTATCCATATCGCGGGCACCAACGGCAAAGGGTCAACCCAAGCGATGATCCGCGCGGGGCTAGAGGCAGGCGGGTCCAAGGTGCATGCCTATACCTCGCCGCATCTGGCGTGGTTTCACGAACGCATTCGCTTGGCCGGAGAGATCATTTCCGAAACAGCCCTGACCGACCTTTTGGACGAATGCGTGCAAAAGAACGGCGCGGGCGAGATTACCTTTTTCGAGATCACCACCTGTGCCGCCCTTTTGGCCTTTGCCCGAACCGCTGCCGATTATACCTTGCTAGAGGTCGGTCTGGGCGGGCGGCTGGATGCCACCAACGTGATCGACCATCCGGCGCTGACGATCATCACCCCCGTATCCATCGACCATCAGCAATATCTGGGCGAAACCTTGCCCGAGATCGCCTTTGAGAAAGCCGGAATCATCAAGCGCGGCGTGCCTGTCATCATCGGCCCGCAAGACGATGCAGGCATGGCCGTGATCGAAGCGCGGGCGTTGCGCATGGGCGCGCCGGTTTTGGCCTTTGGCCAGCACTGGCATGTGCATGAAGAGCATGGCCGCATGGTCTATCAAGACGAAAACGGCCTGTTGGACCTGCCCCTGCCAAACCTGCCCGGCCCGCACCAGATTCACAACGCCGGGGCGGCCTTGACCGCCCTGCGCCATCTGGGGGCCACGGCGGCGCAGTGCGAGGCGGCGGTGACCCAAGCCTTTTGGCCCGCGCGGATGCAACGGTTGCGGCATGGGCCCTTGGTCGACATGGCGCAGGGGATCGAGCTTTGGCTGGACGGTGGCCATAATCCGGCAGGCGGCCGAGCCGTGGCGTCCACCTTGGCGCGGATGCCCGTGCGCGAAACCCATCTGATCTGCGGGATGCTGAACACCAAAGACGTGCGCGGCTATATGGTGCCTTTGGCCCCCCAAACCATCGCCCTGCACGCGGTGGAGATTCCGGGCGAGAAGAACACCCTCCCCGCCACGCAAACCCGCGACGCCGCTTTGGCCGCAGGGATCAAGGCCGAGATCGCCGGATCAGTGGCCGAGGCATTGGGCACCATAGCCGCCCAAACCCCCACCGCCCGTGTGCTGATTTGCGGGTCGCTCTATCTGGCGGGCACGGTTTTGCGCGAGAACGGCTAGGGCGCGCGTCGGCTCCGGCTGGGAGGTTTGACACCCCCCAGACCCCCCGTCGAGTATTTGTGCCAAGATGAAGAGCTAGGGGCGGCATGGACTGGATTGCGCATCAGGTGGCTAAGGGGCGGGGCTTGGGCTTGGCCCTTTTGGTGATGCTGGCCGTGGCGTTACCGGGGTTTTTCAGCCTGCCGCCGGTGGACCGCGACGAGGTGCTGTTCTCGCAAGCCTCGCGGCAGATGCTGGCCTCGGGCGATTGGGTGGATATCCATTTTGGGCAAGCGCCACGCTACAAAAAGCCCGTGGGGGTTTATTGGATGCAGGCGGCTGCGGCGGCTGTAACGGGCCAACCGGATCAGATCTGGTCCTACCGCCTTGTCAGCCTGCTGGGCGCGCTGCTGGCTGTCGGCTTCACCCATGCCACCGCGCGGCTGTATCTGGGCCGCGAGGCGGCGTTCTTAGCCGCTGTCGCCTTGGGTGCTAGCCTGATGCTGGGGGCCGAGGCGCATTTGGCTAAGACCGATGCCATGTTGCTGGCGAGTGTGGCGGCAGGGCACTATCTTTTGGCAAGAAATGCGCGCGACAAAGGATTGTCTTGGGCCTTGGCGCTGGGGTTTTGGGCTGTCTTGGCGGCAAGCACGCTGATCAAGGGGCCGATTGGGCCGATGGTTCTGGCGCTGACTTTGGCGGGACAATGTGGGGTGGCCCGCAGCCTTGCGCCGCTGCGGCACTTGCGCCCTGTTGCGGGGCTGGGCGTGTTTGCCGCTTTGGCCGCACCGTGGTTTGTGGCGATATCGGTTGTCAGCCACGGCGCGTTTTGGGGCGCGTCGCTGGGCGCGGATATGATCGACAAGATGGCCTCGGCCCAAGAAAAGCACGGCGCGCCGCCGGGGTCTTATCTGGCCGCCATCTGGCTGACCTTTTGGCCTGCGGCGATGCCCTTGGCGGCCAGCCTGCACGCGATCTGGGCGGGGCGGCGGCAGGCGGTGGTGCAGTTTGCGCTGTTAAGCCTGCTGCCGACATGGGTGATCTTTGAGGCTTTGCCCACCAAGCTGGTGCATTACACCCTGCCCACTTATCCGGCCTTGGCGCTTTTGGTGGCTTATGCGGTGCAAAGCGGGGCTTTGCGGCGGGTTTGGCCGATGGTTTTGGCGGGGCTTTTGCCGCTGGCTCTGTTGGCGGCTTTGGTGTGGCAAGCGGGTCAGTTGGGCTTGGCCATGCCGCCCGCCTTTTGGGCTGGCGCTGCGGCTGTGACCGCAAGCCTTGGCTTTATCCTTTCGGCGGCGCGGGGGGGCGCTGTGCGCTTGGCCATAGCCCTTGCCGTGGGCGGCTTGGCGTTGAACGCCACGGTTTACCCGACATTGGCAGGGCTCGACGCGCTGTGGCCCGCCCGCCCGCTGGCCGCTTGGGCGGCGCGCTATCCTGCGTGCAGCTTTCGCGTTGCAGGCTATGCCGAGCCGTCTTTGGTTTTTCTGACCGATGCCCGTGTGGAATTCCTACCCCAAAAGCAGATCATCGCAGGCTTGGCGGATGCGGGCTGTCAAGTCTTTGCCTTGCCCACTCCCACCGCCCCTGCAGGCGTGCAGCCCTTGGGGCGCGTGACCGGATTAGACCTTGGCACGGGCCGCAAGGTGGACTTGTCGGTCTGGATGAAGCCCTAGCTAGCGTCCGGTCAGCTCAGCGGTCACATTCACAGGCCCTGCCGTTCCGCGCAGCTTGGCGCGGTAGATCACCACGCCTTCGACCACGCGCATGACATAGGTGCGCGTTTCGGTGAAGGGAATCATCTCGACCCAATCGACCACATCGGTCCCCGCCAGCCGCGGGTCGCCAAAGGCGTCGATCCAGCCGCGCGGACGGCCCGGCCCCGCATTATACCCCGAGGCGATCAGCGCGACCGACGGGCCGAACCGGTCGACCAGTTCCTTCAGATAGGCCGCCCCGAGCGTGGCGTTATAGGCAGGGTCTGACGCGAGCTTGCCCGCCGAGAACTTGATCCCCTGATCCTTGGCGACCTTGGCCGCCGTGGCAGGCAGCAACTGCATCAATCCAAGCGCGCCTGCGGGGCTGCGCGCTTCGGGGTCAAACTCGCTTTCGCGCCGCGCGATGGACAGGGCGAGGGCGCGGCTGACGGGCAGCTTCTCGGGGATCATGTCGGGCACCGGAAAATAGGCCCCCGCAAAGACCAGCCCGCGTTCGGTCGCAGCCTTGGCGATCAGCACCGATGCGCGGTATTGGCGCAAGGTCAGCGCCAAACCGGCCAGCGTGCCCAGCTCGTCATCTGACAGGCTTTCGCCCAAATGCAGCATAAAGCGGGCCGAGAGTTGTTCGTTGCCCGCAGCCGCCATCAGCACCGCTGCCTGTAGCACCGAGGATTTGGCATACCGCGCGCCTTTCCACGTGCCCAGCGGGGGCGCGTTGGACAAAAGGCTGGCGTCCAGATCCAGCCCCAGCTTTTCAGCCGCAAGCATCCCGTAATACGAGGTTTGATATTTGGCCGCCTTGCCATAGGCGCTGTGCGCCTTGGCCTTGTCGCCCAAGGCGTCATAGGCGCGGCCCATCCAGTAGTGCGCGCGCGCTTGGCTGATGGGGGTGCTGGCCCCCGCCAGACGGCTGAAATGGGTGAGTGCTGCGGCCGGGTCATTCAGCTTGCGCAGGGCGATGAAGCCGCTGAGAAACTCCAGATCGGTGCTATCGCCGGTGTCTGCCAAATGGTGGCTTGCGGCGACCTTATAGGCCGTTTTCGTCGCATCCTTGCGCATCAAGATGCGCGCAAGATCGGCCCGCTTGGCAGCCCAAGCCGCAGGGTCGCCCAACCGCTTGGCCGAGGTCGAGCGATCCACGATCAACGCCGCCGCATCGGCGTAATTGTCATGGCGCATCCGGTACAAAAACCGCTCAAAGGCCAAGCCGGGGTCGTCTTTCAGCGCCTCGGGCACGGCATTGACCAAGGCCGACACTCCGGCCGTATCAGCGCGCAGCGCAAGGCGGGCGGCGCCAAGGGCGGCCCAGTCTTTGGGCACCAAGGCCAGCATCCGCGCGCCTTCATCGGCGCGTGTGCCATCCCACAAGATCCGGTCAAGCCGCAATTCATGGGCCACGCGCAGATCGGGGGCATAGGTGGCCAAAAGCTGCGATTGCTCGTCAGCGGTGAATTTCAGCTTGGTCCAGCCCATGGTCGCCACCTCGACCGCGTCGGCGTGACGGCCTTTGGCTTCCAGCGCGGCGGTCAACGCCAGAACGCCTGCGGCTTTGGCGGGGGGGGTATCGGCAAAGTAGCGCAACACACGGTCAGCATCGGTGGAGCGGGCCACCGCCACCTCTCCGGCGGCTCTCAGATAAGGCAGGCCGGGCCAATCGGGGTGGCGCGACACAAAGGATTCGTAATCGCCCAAAAGCCCCTCGCCCGCCCGCAGGCGTTGCCATTCGATGATGTCGGCCCCCACAGGGCCCGCATCTTGGGCGCGCGCAGACGCCTCTGCCCAATCTTGTTGGTCGGCAAGGATCTGCGCATCATGCAAGGCGCTGATTTCTTTGGTGTCAAAGGCAAAGGCGGGGGACAGGGACAAACCTGTCAGAAGGGCCAAAAGGCGCAATGTTGATACAAATTTTTTCATGCTCTGATTTTGCCTGATGCGCCCTTGCACCACAACACCAAAGCGCGTGATCGGTGGCCTGCCGCCCATGCTTGGCAAAGCGTGCAACTGTCGTTAGGAAGGGCGCGCATCTTCGGGCACGCCGCCCGCCAACCAAGGAGTCGTTGCCATGTTCAAAGGGTCTTTCCCCGCCCTGGTCACGCCGTTCAAAAACGGCGCGTTGGATTTGGTCACGCTCAAACACTTGGTGGAATGGCACATCGCCCAAGGCTCGCACGGGTTGGTGCCCGTCGGCACCACAGGCGAAAGCCCCACGCTCAGCCATGACGAGCACCGCCAAGTCGTCGAAGAGGTCGTCCGCGTGGTCGCAGGCCGCATTCCGGTGATCGCGGGGGCGGGATCAAACAACACCGCCGAAGGGATCGACCTGATCCGCCATGCCGAAAAGGTCGGCGCGACTGCTGCTTTGGTGGTCACACCCTATTACAACAAGCCCACGCAAGCCGGACTGATCGCGCATTTCACCGCCCTGCATGATGCCTGCACCTTGCCCATCATCATCTACAACATCCCCGGCCGATCGGTCGTGGATATGCTGCCCGATACGATGGGCACGCTGGCCAAACTGCCGCGGATCATCGGTGTCAAGGATGCGACCGGCAAGATCGAGCGTGTGCCGATGCAGCGCGCTTCTTGCGGGAAAGATTTCATTCAACTGTCGGGCGAGGATGCGACGGCTTTGGGCTTTAACGCCCATGGCGGGGTGGGGTGCATTTCTGTCACCGCCAACGTTGCCCCCAAACTGTGCGCCGAATTCCAAGAGGCGACCCTGCGCGGCGACTATGCCACCGCCTTGGACTATCAAGACCGCCTGATGCCCCTGCACGAGGCGATCTTTATCGAACCGGGGTTGGCGGGGGCAAAATATGGCCTGTCGCTGCTTGGCCTATGCGCTGAGGAGGTGCGCTTGCCCTTGTTGACCTTGACCGAAGGCACCAAGGCCAAGATAAAAGCCGCGATGCAGTTTGCCGGCCTTATCTGATCGGGCCTTATCTGATCGGGCCTTATCTGATCGGGCCTGATCTGATCGGGCCTGAGCTAACCGCACTATATCCCGAACCGGCAGGAGTTGCGCATGGCCTCTGATAACCTGCGCGGCAGCTTGTGGATGATGGCCTCTATGGCGGGGTTTGCCGCCGAAGACGGGTTTTTGAAGCTTGCGGCGGCTGAGATGCCTTTAGGGCAGGTGCTGGTCTTTGAAGGGCTTGTGGGGATTTTGTGGTTTGCAGCCCTTGCCCTGCGTGCAGGCAGCCTTCCGCTTCCCCGTGCCGCATGGTCACGCACCATGGCCCTGCGGTCGTCGTTCGAGGTGGCAGGCCGTTTGTTTTATGCGCTGGCCGTGGCGCTGACGCCGATTTCCACCGCTTCAGCGATTTTGCAGGCGACACCTTTGGTTGTTGTTCCGGTGGCGGCGAGTTTGTTTGGCGAAAAGGTCGGGCTGTTTCGCGCGGCCTTGATCGTGACGGGCTTTTTGGCGGTGCTGCTTATCTTGCGCCCCGGCCTGTCGGGCTTTTCGGCGCTGAGCTTTCTGGCGCTGGCGGGGATGCTGGGCTTTGCGGGCCGTGATCTGGCCACCCGCGCGGCCCCGCCTGCGTTGTCAAATGCGCAGTTGGGGGTTGCGGGGTTTGCGGTGCTGGCCATGTGCGGCGTTGGGATACTGGCGGTGACAGGGGGCGCTGGCTTGCCGACCGCCCAAGGGGCGGCGTTGATGGCGGGGGCCAGCCTGTTCGGGGTCGCAGGCTATAGCGCGCTGACGCAAGCGATGCGCACGGGCCAAGTCTCGGCCGTCACACCCTTTCGTTATACGCGAATTGTGTTCGCGCTGACCATTGGCGTGGTGGTCTTTGACGAGCGGCCTGATGCGCTGACCCTTGCCGGATCGGCGCTGATCGTGGCCTGCGGATTGGTCTTGCTGCTGCACCGCCCGCACCGCTAATCGGGGCGCTTGCGCCTTTGGGCCACTTGATCGACGCGGACATGCCGGAGGGATTCGATCAACAGTGCTGTCATCAGGCCAAAGTTCAACAGGCCGTTCGCGGCCTCTATCCCGGCCAAGATGCGCCACTGCTGGGCTGGCACAATGTCGCCCAAACCCAAGGTGGTAAAAGCAACAAGGCTGAAATACAGCGATTCCTCCATTGTGGGAAAAACCTGAAGGGCCTTGTATGCCACGGCCCAAATCCACGATCCTATGGTGATGACCCCCAACACCCAAACCGACACACCCATCACCAGCAAGACAAGTTTGGGGCGATGGGGTTCGCGCAAGAACCAGTGGTGCAGGCGGGCAAAGATCACCTCAAGCACCATGGCGGCCATGGCGGCCAGCGTGATATTGACCAGCAAAAGCCCGCTTCCCACTGCGATTTGCACGAACATTTCCCCCCCTCTCTGGACTAAAGCTGTGGTCTGGCCTATCTCGGTGCGATCATGGCAGAGAAATCCGACCCCAATTCCAAACTCATCGCGGAAAACCGCCGCGCGCGGTTTGATTACCACATCGAATCCGATCTGGAAGCAGGCATCATGCTGATGGGGTCCGAGGTCAAGTCTTTACGCCAAGGCGGGTCGAACATCGCCGAAAGCTATGCCTCGGTCGAGGGGGGGGAGTTGTGGCTGATCAACGGCTACATCGCACCCTATCTGCCCGCCAAGACCTTTGGCCACGAAGAGCGCCGCCGCCGTAAACTGTTGGTGTCGCGCAAGGAATTGTCGCGCCTGTCGAACTCCGTCGGGCGCGAGGGGATGACGATTGTGCCCCTGAAGCTGTATTTCGACGACCGCGGCTTTGTGAAGCTGAAGCTGGGTGTTGCAAAGGGCAAGAAGCTGGCCGACAAGCGCGAAACCTCGGCCAAGCGCGATTGGGAACGCCAAAAGGCGCGCATTATGAAGAACGGGTTTCGCAGCTAAGGCTTGGCACAGGGCCAAAGTTGGGGGCAGATTGACCCGTCAAAAAAAGGGGGGGGTGGTGTGGTGGACGATCCAAAAACGCTGGTGTCGACGGGTTGGCTTGGTGCCCATCTGAAAGACCCCGATCTGCGGGTGCTGGATGCCTCGTGGTATCTGCCCGGATCGGGGCGCGATGCCAAGGCCGACTATGCCCTGACCCATATTCCCGGCGCGCGGTTCTTTGATATCGACGAGATAAGCGATAGCCGCTCGTCGCTGCCGCATATGGCGCCGCCGCCCGAAAAGTTCATCTCGCGGATGCGCGCGATGGGTGTGGGGGACGGGCATCAGGTGGTGGTCTATGACAGCGCGGGCCTGTTTTCTGCCGCCCGTGTGTGGTGGACCTTCCGCTTGATGGGCAAGATGGATGTGGCCGTGCTGGACGGTGGCCTGCCCAAATGGCTGGCCGAAGGGCGCGAGATTGAAGACATGCCGCCCATCGTCAAAGACCGCCACATGACCACCAGCCGCCAGAACCATCTGGTCAAGGATGTGACCCAAGTGGCCCACGCCGCCAAATTGGGCGAGGCCGTGATCATCGACGCCCGCGCCACAGCCCGCTTCACAGGCGAGGCGCCCGAACCCCGCCCCGGCCTGCGGTCAGGCCATATTCCCGGCGCGCGCAACGTGCCCTTTGGTGCGGTGCTGAACGCCGAGGGCACGATGAAATCCCCGCCCGAGCTGCGGGCTGTCTTTGAAGCCGCAGGAGTTGATCTGTCTAAACCCGCCATCACCACCTGCGGGTCGGGCGTCACCGCCGCCATTTTGTCGTTGGCGCTGGAACGCATTGGCCACAAATCGCATGCGCTGTATGACGGCTCTTGGGCCGAATGGGGCATGTACGACGACCTTTCCGTAGAAAAAGGCCCCGCCCGCTAAAGACGGGGCGATGATAGGAACGATGATGCTGGAAGCTCTGACCCCGCAACCGCAAGACAAAATCTTGGTCCTGATGGCGCAGTTCCGCGAAGACCCGCGCCCTGCCAAGATCGACCTTGGCGTAGGCGTTTATAAAGACGCCACGGGCCTTACCCCTGTCATGCGCGCTGTCAAGACTGCCGAAAAGCAGCTGTGGGAGCGTGAGCTGACCAAGACCTACACCGGTCTTGCCGGAGAGCCCGCCTTTCACGCGGCCATGGTCAACCTGATCTTAGGGGCGGGCTTTGCCGACCGCGCGGCCGTGGCTGCAACGCCGGGCGGCACGGGGGCGCTGCATCAGGCGTTAGAACTGGTCAAGATGGCGTCGCCCAAGGCGACGGTGTGGGTTTCCAACCCGACTTGGCCCAATCACCCCTCGATCATCCGTTATTTGGGCCTGAATATGGCCGAATACCGCTATTTTGATGCCACCAGCGGCGGTTTGGATGAAGATGGACTGCTGGCCGATCTGGCCAAAGTGGCCAAGGGCGATGTGGTCTTGCTGCATGGCTGCTGCCACAATCCGACGGGGGCGAACCCCTCTGCCGAGCTATGGGCCAAGATGGCCGATATCCTTGCGAACCGCGGGGCCATTCCCTTTGTCGATCTGGCCTATCAAGGTTTTGGCGACGGGCTAGAAGCTGACGCTGCCGCCACCCGCCTGATCGCATCGCGCTTCCCCGAGGTGCTGATCGCGGCCTCGTGCTCGAAAAACTTCGGCATCTACCGCGAACGCACGGGCGTGTTGATCGCGCTGGGCGAGCCGTCGCGCAGGGGTGTGGTGCAGGCCAATCTGGCCTATCTGAATCGGCAGAACTTTTCCTTCCCGCCCGACCACGGCGCGCGGCTGGTGACGATGATTTTGGAAGACACCGCCCTGTGCGCCGATTGGCAGGCCGAATTGGAAGAGGTTCGCCTGAACATGCTGACGCTGCGCCAATCTTTGGCCGAAGAACTGCGCCGCGCCACCAATTCCGACCGCTACGATTTTGTCGCCCACCACCGCGGCATGTTCTCGCGGTTGGGGTTAAGTGAGGCGCAGGTTAACACGCTGCGCGACACCCACGGCATCTATATGGTCGGCGACAGCCGCATCAACATCGCGGGCCTGAATGCCCGCACGGTGCCCATCCTTGCGCAAGCCATAGCCGCCGTCGGCGGCTGATCTTTATCGGGGGCCAAATCGGGCGCAGATGTGAACCCCCCTTCACAGCGGGCGAGCAAGGCCCAGCGCGCATCATTTTCGCGCTTTTTTCCAGCTCCGCATCGTGGTTGAGTGCGCCGGACACAGGCGGCAACGAAGGAACGGCGCAATGGCGAAAGCAGCCAAACGGATCACGGCAGAGGCGGCAGCCGCCCTTGTGCAATCGGGGATGTGGCTGGACTATGGGGCCGTGCTGGGCCAGCCCGATGTCTTTGACGCCGCCTTGGCCAAAAGACTGGGCCAAGTCACCAATCTGCGCATCCGCTCTTGCCTGTCGACCCGCGCGCGCGCCGTGCTAGAGGCGGACCCCAAGGGCGAGCATGTCTTTTGGTTCTCGACCCATTTCAGCGGCTATGATCGGCGCAAGCATGATCAGGGGATAGCACATTACCTGCCTGTCCACTTGGGCGAGATCCCCGACTATTACCGCCGCTTCATTGATCCGGTCGATATCGCGGTGTTCAAGACAGCACCCATAGATGCCAACGGCTATTTCAACTTCGGCCCGTCAAATCTGTGGATGCGCGCCTTGGTCGAACGCGCCAAAGTGGTCATCGTCGAGGAATGCGCCGCCTTGCCCTATGTCATGGGGTCAGGCACCGGTGTGCATATTTCGGAGGTGGATTTCATTCTGGCCGGTGACAGCCAGCCCATGGCCGAACTGCCCAAGCCCGTGAACACCGATGTCGACCGCGCCGTGGCCCGCCTGATCGCCGCCGAGATTGAAGACGGGGCCTGTTTGCAAATCGGCATCGGCGGCATGCCCAATGCGGTGTGTAGCCTTTTGGCCGAAAGTGGTGTGCAAGATCTGGGCATCCATACCGAGATGATGACCGACGGCATTGTCGATCTTTACCGCGCCGGACGCATTACGGGCGCGAAAAAGCAGATCAACGCCGGCAAGATGGTCTGCACCTTTTCGCTTGGGGCGCAGTATCTGTACGACTTTATCCACCGCAACCCGATGGTCGAATTCCATCCGGTGGATTACACCAACATGCCCCATGTCATCATGCAAAACGACACTGTGGCGGCGATCAACAACACCACGCAGATGGATTTGCAGGGCCAAGCGGCGTCCGAATCTGATGGCTACCGCCACATCTCGGGCACGGGGGGGCAATCGCAGTTTGTGCGGGGGGCCTATGCGTCAAAGGGGGGCAAAAGCTTTGTCTGCCTCGCCTCGACCTATGACAAGAAAGGCGAGCGCAAAAGCCGGATCGTCACCGCCCTCACCAAGGGCAACATCGTGACCACTCCGCGCAGCGATATGATGTATGTGGTGACCGAATACGGCATGGTCAACCTCAAGGGCCGCACGGTGGCGGAACGGGCGCAGTTGCTGATTTCCATCGCGCATCCCGATTTCCGCGAGGATCTTTCGCGCGAGGCGCATCAGCACAACCTGATCCCGCGCGGGTATTTCTGACCCTCTTTGCGCCATAAAAAAACGGCCCGTGCGGAATGCACGGGCCGTTTGCCATATCCAAGGCGGGGGAGGATCCGCCTTGGACGGGATGGTGTTAACTGTTGTAAGCGTTTTCGCCGTGCGAGGTTTGATCCAATCCTTGGCGTTCATCATCGGTTGAGGGGCGCAAGCCGAAGATCTTGTCGATGCCCCAGAACAGCACCAATGACACACCGCCCGACCACACCAGAGTGACCAGCACGGCCTTGATCTGCGTGATCACCTGCGCGCCCATGTCAAACGTGCCTGCCACCGCCGGAAAGACGGTGTAATCGACCCAGCCCTGACCGCCCAAGGACGGGTCGGCCAAAACGCCCGTAGCGATGGCGCCAAGGATACCGCCCACGCAGTGCACGCCGAACACGTCCAAGCTGTCGTCATAGCCGAACTTGCCCTTCACATAGGACACAAAGGTATAGCAAACCGGCGAGACGATCAGCCCCAACACAATCGCCCCCATCGGCCCCGCATAGCCTGCCGCTGGTGTTACGGCGACCAAACCTGCCACAGCGCCGGACACAGCGCCCAGCAACGACGGGCGGCCATGGCGGATCTGTTCCACCACGGTCCAAGACAGCGCCGCAGCGGCGGTGGCGACAAAGGTGTTCATAAAGGCAAGTGCGGCATAGCCGTTGGCTTCTAGGTTCGATCCGGCGTTAAAGCCAAACCAACCCACCCACAGCATAGACGCCCCGATCATCGTCATCGTCAGGGAATGGGGGGCCATGTTTTCTTTGCCAAAGCCCACGCGCTTGCCGATCACCAAACAGCCCACCAAACCGGCGATGCCTGCGTTGATGTGCACGACGGTGCCGCCCGCAAAGTCCAACCCGCCCCAGCCCCAGATCAGGCCCATGTCGGTGGGGTTATCGGCCAGAAAGTCCGGACCGGACCAATACCAGACCATATGCGCCAAGGGGAAATAAACGATCGTCACCCACAGGCCGCAAAACAGCATCAGCGGCCAGAACTTGATCCGCTCGGCAAAGGCCCCCACGATCAGCGCGGGCGTGATGCAGGCGAAGGTCATCTGGAAGATCACAAAGGCATATTCCGGAATATAGACGTTGTTGGAAAAGGTCGCCGCAAAGGTCGAAACCCCCACACCAGCCAAGAAAGCCTTGGACAGCCCGCCGACATAGGCTGACCCCGAGGTGAAGGCCAAGGAATAGCCAAAGGTCACCCACAAGACTGCGACCAAAGACACGATCATAAAGGTCTGCATCAACACGCTGAGCATATTCTTAGACCGCACAAGACCGCCGTAAAACAGGCCCAAGGCCGGAATGGCCATCAACAGCACAAGGGCTGAAGAGACCAGCATCCACGTCGTATCGCCCTTGTTGACCATGCCCGCCTGTGCTGCGGCATCGGGGGCCTTGATCAGAGCCGTCTGCGCCCAAGCCGGTGCTGCCACTGAAATAGACGCCGCCAGCGCCCCCGCCCTTGTAAATTTCGCTGTGTTCAACATTTCTATCATTCCCCTAAACCAAACGCTTACAACGCATCGTCATTGGTTTCGCCCGTCCGCACGCGGACGGCTGCGGCCACGTCAAGGACGAAGATCTTGCCGTCCCCGATCTTGCCCGTGCGCGCGCTGCGGGTGATTGTTTCGACGACCTGATCCGCCAGCCCATCGGCCACGACGACCTCGATTCGTATCTTTGGCACGAAGTTCACTTCGTATTCTGCGCCACGATAAATCTCGGTGTGGCCCGATTGCAGGCCGAAGCCTTTGATCTCGGTGACCATCATGCCGCGCACGCCGATGGCGGTTAACGCCACGCGGACTTCCTCAAGTTTGAATGGCTTAATGGCTGCGATAATTAGTTTCATCATTCACCCTTCCGACAACACCTATCGGCACCTTTCTGAGTCACACATCTTAACTTACGGGCGGAATGTTCAAGGTCGCAGCCAGCCACGGCACTCCAGGTGATTAAAAAATGCGCATTACTGCTAAAAATTAACTCATATGCTTATTAAACAGGCGAAAAACGAAGTCGAATCGCACTGATGTATCGCTCCACATTCCGGGCGCGATGGGATAGATCTTGCCAGAACAAGCCCGAAACGGGCGGCGCGGTACGGGTACAGGCAGGGCTTAGGATGGCATCCACTTCCAAAGGGCGGCCTTTGACCGCCGATCGGCGCTACGGCGCGCCTGCGGGCGGGCGGGGCAAACCTCCGGCCAAGCCGCCGGCCGCGCGGCGGGTGCCACGGCGCAAAGCTGCGCGCAAACGCGGGATTGTGGCCGGGTTCGCCCATTTTCTGCGGCGCATGGTCTGGGGGATTGTGTGGCGTGCCGCTGTCGTGGGCGCAACCGTACTTGGCTGCGCTGTCTTGTACTTTTACGTGCAACTGCCCCCCGTGTCGGCCTTGATCGACGGGCGCGCGCGCGGGTCTGTCACCATGCTGGATACCAACAATCAGGTCTTTGCGTGGCGCGGCGAAACCTTTGGCGGGCAGGTCACACCGCAAACCGTGTCGCCCAACCTGCTGCACGCGGTGATCGCGACCGAGGACAAGCGTTTTTACCAGCATTTCGGCGTCAGCCCCCGTGGCATCATTTCGGCCGTGGCAATAAACCTGCGCGCCGGACGCGGGGCGTTTGAAGGCAACGGCGGGTCGACGATTACCCAGCAAACGGCCAAGCTTTTGTGCCTTGGGGTGGCGTTTGATCCGACCCAGTGGAAGTCGGAAAGCGATTATGAGGACGACTGCCGTTCCGGCGGGCTAAAGCGCAAGATCAAAGAGGTGCCCTATGCCTTGGCGATGGAGGCCAAGTACACCAAGGACGAAATCCTGACGATCTATTTCAACCGCGCCTATCTGGGCGCGGGCAGTCGCGGGTTTGAAGCGGCCTCGCAGCGGTATTTCGGCAAATCCTCGGCCAATCTGTCGCCCGCCGAATCGGCAATGTTGGCGGGGCTGTTGAAAGCGCCATCTAAGTATGCGCCCACCAACAATCTGCAGCGCGCCCGCGATCGGGCGGCGGTGATCATCGGCTTGATGCAGGAGCAAGGCTTTTTGACGAAAGCCGAGGCAGAGGATGCCTTGGCCCATCCCGCCGAACTGTCGCAGGCGGCAGCGCGCAATGCGGGCGGGGCCTTTGCCGACTGGGTGATGGAAAGCACGCCCGCTTATCTGGGCAACACCACGACCGAAGATGTCATCATCAAGACCACGCTGGACCCGCGCCTGCAAAAGGCCGCCGAAGAGGCGCTGACGGCCGTCTTTGCCAAAAAGCTCAAAGACGGGTCCAACGCCCAAGCGGCGATTGTCGTGATGAGCGCGGATGGCGCGGTGCGGGCCATGGTGGGGGGGCGCGATCTGCCGCAGGCGGGTTCGTTCAACCGCGCCACGCAGGCGCTGCGGCAGACAGGGTCAAGCTTTAAGCCTTTTGTCTATGCCTCGGCACTGAATATCGGGTGGAGCCCGATGGACTATGTCGACGACAGCCCCTTGACCGTCAATATCCCGGGGTCAGGCCCTTGGACGCCAAGCAATTATGACAACGAATTCAAAGGTGTGATCCCGATCTATCAAGCCATGCAAGAAAGCCGCAACATTCCCGCCGTCAAGATTGCCATGGCTGTGGGGCTGGATACGGTGCGCAACACGGCCCATGGTTTTGGCATCTCGGGTGATCTGGCGGCGGGGCCTGCCTTGGCGCTGGGGGCCTCAGAGGCGACCTTGCTGCAAATGACGGGGGCTTATGCGGGCATTTTGAATGGCGGATCGGCTGTGGCCCCCTATGGGCTGCGCGAGCTGTCCTTAAAGGGCGACCAGACGCCCCTGATCGGCCAAATCGGCGGCATGGGGGCGCGCGTGATCTCGGACACTGCGGCCAAGGAACTGACGTGGATGATGACCCAAGTGGTGCAAAACGGCACAGGACAGCGGGCGCAATTGGGGGATCGCCCCGTTGCGGGCAAAACCGGCACCACATCCGAGGCGCGCGATGCGTGGTTCATTGGCTTTACCGCCGATTACGTCACCGGCGTCTGGATGGGTTATGACAACAACACGCCCCTGACCGGCGTGACCGGCGGCGGTATTCCTGCCGAAATCTGGCACGAGGTGATGACCCGTGTCGAAGACGGCCTGCCCGTCACACCGCTGCCCGTGATCGTGCCCGAACCGCGCCAGCCCCCCAGCCCTGACGCAACCGCCACCCCGCTGCCGCCAAAAGACACCGCGCAAGAGCCTGCGGTCGATCCATTCACATCGGTGTTGCAGCAATTGCTGGGCAAGGGAAACTGAGGCTGCAACGAAAAGGCCGGGGAAAGCCCCGGCCACAGTGACGGTGTTTTGGCGCGGTTAGGTCGCTTCCAGCGATGCAACCAGCTTGTCAATATCGCCACCGTTCTTGTCCAAGATCGCGCCAATCTCGGTGCGTTCGGACGCCAGCATATTGACGCCTTCGATGATGATGTTGAAGAACAGGTTGCGACCGGATTTGTCGCCCACCCACCAGCGCAGATCAAAGGGGGCTTCGCCCTGCAAGGTCGCGGTCGAGATGACTTCGTAATAGCTTTTATAGGGCCGCGCGTCTGTCACTTCGATCTTGCCGCCGATGAATTCGCGGAAGCGGCGACCGTATTTGCGGCTGATATAGCCCTGATAGGCCTTGGTGAACGCCGCCATCTGGCCCGCACTGGCCTGCTTAGACGCAGGCCCAAGGGCCGACCGCGCGATGGTCGCCACATCGGCATAGGTGACAAAGATCTGCTCAAAGTCGCCAAACATCGCCTGTTCGGATTTGCCAGAGTTGATGGTTGCGTTGATGTCGGCGATCAACTTGTCCACCAGTTGGCGGGCCTGATCGACACTCAGGGCACGCACGGGCAAGGCAAAGGCCAAAAACCCCGCACCCGAGGCAAGGCCCGCACCAAAGGCACGGCGGGTCAGGGTCATCGCGGTGGAGTCGCTTTTACTGCGCATAGGGGTCCTCGAACTCTGAATCGGCCGTGGTCTGGCCTAAATTGTGGCGGCGGTTCTCAAGATACAAGAGCCGCGCTTGGGCGTAGCCGTCTGCACTGTCATATAGGATCGAATCGACCGTTTCGGAATAGCGGCCACGATCTCCGATGCGTGCTGCGATTTGGGCGGCAGTTGTGACCCAGCGGTGGTCTTTCGGGATCAACAGGCGGGTCGGGTCGAAAATCACGTCCACCACGGTCCCCACAGCATCGCGCTGCGTCGACGGGCCGTAGAACGGCAGTTCGACATAGGCCCCCTCGGCCATACCCCAAACGCTCAACGTCTCGCCAAAGTCGGTGTCTTTGGCTGCAGCGCCCAGCTTGGTGGCGGGATCAAAGAGCCCCCCGATCCCGATGGTCGAGTTCAGCGCAAACCGCAGCGTGTTTTGCAGGGCCGCCCCGAACTTGGCCTGCAGCAGGTCATTGGCGACCATGCCGGGCAAATCAAGGTTGCCCGCAAAGTTGCTGACCCCTTGCACCACCGGTTCGGGCAAGACCCGCGTGGCTTTGTTGGCCAAAGGGCGCACGATGTAGGTGTCAAGCTTCAGGTTCAACGCATGGGTGGCGCGGTTTTGCTTTTCGAAGGGGTCGTTGATGCCCTGCGGCGCTACGGCCGGCGCACAGGCCTGCAGGCCAAGCGCCAAAACGGCCGCAACCATCAGGCCTTTGCGCCGTGTTCGCGTGGGCAGGGAACCTAAATTTTTCATTCTGGCCAGTCTTTTCCAAATGTGTTGGCAAGTCTTTTACTTTTTCAGTGCAAGTACTATGACGAGCGGCAAGACAAGACAACGGGCAAGCGCGTTGCTCGGCAAGACGACGCATTTTATACCCAAACCTCTCTGAATAGTCAGGATTAGACCTATGGCGCCCATCGAATTCAAGCGCGGTCGTGACGAGTTGGATGCTGCACGCCGGGATCTGCGTGGCCTTTTGTTTGCGGCGTTTTTCTTTTCGATCTTCGTCAATCTCTTGATGCTGACCGGCCCGCTTTACATGTTGCAGGTCTACGACCGCGTGCTTGGCAGCCGGTCAGAGCCGACGCTGTGGGCTTTGTCGGCGTTGATGGCGGTTTTGTATCTGGCCATGGGCGTGCTGGATTACGCGCGGGGCCGAATCATGGCGCGGATCGGCGCGCGGATGCAACAAAAGCTGGACCGTCGGGTGTTTGCCGCTGCGATGAAGCGCATGGCGGTTTCACCGACCGATCCTGCCGCGCTGTCCGCCCAGCGTGACTTGGAAGCGGTGCAGCGGCTATGGGCCTCGCCTGTGTTGATTGCGCTGTTTGATATTCCTTGGGCCCCGATGTTCTTGGTGGCGATCTTTGTGTTTCACCCGCTGTTGGGCTGGATATCGGTGGCCGGCGGGGTGATTTTGATTGTTGTCACGGTGTTGAACCAAGCGATGACCAAAGCGCCGCTGCAAAAGGCCAATGCCTCGACCCTGCGGGGCGAGCAGTTGTCGGACGGCATCAAGCAAGAGGCAGAGGTGGTGCAAGCCTTGGGCATGACCAATGCAGCCTTTGATCGTTGGCAAGTCACGCGCCGCAACGGGCTGGAACAAAGCCTTGTCGCGGCCGACCTTGGCGGGGTCTTCGGCACGATTTCCAAAGTATTCCGTCAGTTCCTGCAATCGGCCATGTTGGGGGCGGGGGCCTATTTGGTGCTGAACAGCGATGTCGGGTCCGGCGCGATGATCACCGGATCTATTCTTTTGGGCCGCGCTTTGCAGCCGATCGAAGTGGTGATCGGCCAATGGGCGCTGGTCACGCGCGCTCAAGAAGGGCGTGCGCGCCTGTCAGAACTGTTAAGCCGGGTGCAACCTGAACCACCGCATACCGAACTCCCCCGCCCCCGCGCCCTGCTAGAGGCGCAAAATCTGACCGTGGTGCCGCCGGGCGAAAGCCAAGCCGTGCTGCGCATGGTGAACTTCCGGCTAGAACCGGGGCAGGCCGTGGGCGTGATCGGGCCTTCGGGTGCTGGCAAATCCAGCCTCGCCCGCGCGCTGATCGGCGCTTGGAAACCGGCGGGTGGCAAGGTGCGGCTGGATGGCGCGGCGCTGGATCAATACGATCCTGACCAATTGGGCAGCTATATCGGCTATCTGCCGCAGCGAATCACCTTGTTTGACGGGACCATTGCCGAAAACATTGCCCGTCTGCAGCAAAACCCCGACGGTGCCGCTGTGGTCGAAGCGGCGCGCAAAGCCGCTGCCCATGACATGATCACCAAACTGCCCGATGGCTATGACACCCGCGTGCAGGCCTTGGGCGGCCGGCTGTCGGGCGGGCAAATCCAACGCATCGGCTTGGCCCGCGCCCTTTACGGCAATCCGGTGCTTTTGGTGCTGGACGAGCCCAATTCCAACCTTGATAACGACGGGTCTGTCGCGCTGAACCAAGCGATCCGCCAAATGAAAGAGGACGGCTGCGCCGTTTTGATCATGGCGCACCGCCCGGCAGCGATTCAGGAATGCGAAATGTTGCTGGTCTTGGAAGATGGTGCGCGGCGGGCCTTTGGTCCGCGCGATGCGGTGCTGAAAGACATGGTCAAAAACCACGCCGAAATTGCCAAAACCCCAACCGCCGGAGGTGTGGCATGACCAATCTTCCCCCATCGGATGCCAACCAAACCCCCGCGGATCGCCCCGAAAATGACGCTCCGGTTCCTGCAATGCTTGCGGCCACGGCGCTGGATATTCCTCGGCCGACCGCCGTGTCAAAGCGTGAGCCTGCGCCGTCGGCCTTGCCCAACCCTTTGGCTTGGTCAGCGCGCAAGCCGATTTGGACAGGTGTTGTAACCATCGCCCTGCTGATCGCCTTTTTCGGCGGCTGGGGCATGATGACCACCATCTCGGGCGCGGTCGTGGCGCCGGGTGTGGTGCAGGTGGAACAAAACCGCCAAATTGTGCAGCATCCCAACGGCGGCGTTGTCGCCGAAATCGCCGTGCAAGAGGCGCAAACCGTGAAATCCGGCGACCTGTTGATCCGGCTGGATGGCACGCAGGTCAAAGCGGAACTGGCCATTGTCGAGGGGCAATTGTTTGACGGCATGGCCCGCAAAGCCCGCCTAGAGGCCGAGCGTGATGATCTGACCGAACTGGTCTTTCCCGCCGAATTGACCGACCTTGCCGCAACGCGCCCCGATGTCGCCGAGCAGATCGAAGGGCAAAAGCGCCTTTTCGTCGCCCGTCTGGAAACCCAAAACGCCCAGATCGACCAGTTGGGCAAAAGGTTGGACCAGATCGCCTCGCAAGGGCAGGGAATCGCGGCGCAGATGGCGGCGCTTGATGACCAGATTGCCCTTCTGTCACCCGAAATCGCCGATCAACAAACTTTGCTGGACAAGGGCTTGACCCAATCGGCCCGAATAATGGACCTAAAGCGCGAAGTGGCGCGGCTGGATGGCAATCGGGGCGAGTTGCAATCGAACCTTGCGCAATCCGAAGGCAAAGCCACCGAAACCAAGCTGCAGATCCTGCAAATCAAATCGGCCCGCCGCGAAGATGCCAATGCCCAGTTGCGCGATATGGGCGACAAGACCCTTGAACTGGCAGAGCGTCGGCGCGCCCTGACCGAACAGGTCGACCACCTTGAAATTCGCGCGCCTGTATCGGGCATTGTGCTGGGCTTGGCGGTGACAACGCCGCAGTCGGTGATCCGTCCTGCCGACCCGATTATGTATATCATTCCGCAAGATCGCCCCTTGATCATCATCGCGCAAATCCCGCCGATCCACGTGGACGAGGTGCATTTGGGCCAAGAGGTGCGGGTGTCTTTTGCCTCCTTTTCCGCTCGCTCGACACCGCAACTGGTGGGCACTTTGACCACCATTTCAGCCGATGCGATGAGCGATCAGGCCAGCCACCAAAGCTTTTACCGCGCCGAGATCATATTGGAAGCTGGGGAATTGGCCAAGTTGAAGGATAAAAAGCTTGTCCCCGGCATGCCGGTGCAAGCCTATATCGGCACGGGCGACCATACGCCCATGGCCTATCTTCTCAAACCTTTCACCGATTATTTCCGTATGGCCATGCGCGAAAATTAAAGGCGGCTTCCCACCGTCTTTACCCTGTCACGACCGCAGCGTAGCGTTGCGCAACCCCTATTTTTCGGAGGAACCATGTCTGCGATCGAAACCCGTCTGACAGCGCTTGGCGTAACCTTGCCCAATGCGCCGGCCCCCGCTGCAAACTACGTGCCCTTCGTTCAGGTGGGTGCCCAAGTCTATATCTCCGGTCAGATCAGCCGCGATGCGGCGGGTGGGTTGATCACGGGCAAGCTTGGGGCTGATTTGGATGCGGCACAGGGCGCAGAAGCGGCCAAAACCTGTGCGATTGCCTTGCTCGCCCAGCTTAAGGCCGCCTGCGGCGGTGACCTTGACCGCGTGGTGCGGACGGTGAAACTGGTGGGCTTTGTAAACTCGACCGCCGATTTTGTTGACCAGCCTAAGGTGATCAACGGCGCGTCAGACTTTCTTGTCGCCGCGATGGGCGAGGCGGGCCGCCATGCGCGATCAGCGGTGTCAGCCGTATCTTTGCCGCTGGGCGTGGCCGTTGAAATCGAAGCCATCTTCGAGGTGCGCTAAGATGCGCGTGCCGCTGCCATCAGCCTTTGTGCGTTGCCCCATTGCCCACCGCGCGCTGCACGACCGCGCCCGCAGGCGGATTGAAAACTCGCCCTCGGCCATAAGGGCGGCCCGTGCGGCGGGGTATGGAATAGAAATTGATCTGCAACTGTCGGCAGATGGCGTGGCTATGGTCTTTCACGACGAAGATCTGGGCCGCCTGACCGACGAGGCCGGACCTCTCAACGCCCGCAGTGCTGCCGAACTGGGCCGTATCAAATTGGCCGGATCGGATGACACGATCCCGACCTTTGCCCAAGTCCTGACGTTGATCGGCGGGGCCGTGCCGCTGTTGGTGGAAATCAAGGACCAGACCCTGACCATGTCGCAAACCGATGGGCGCTTGGAACAGGCCACCGCCCGCGATCTGGAAAGCTATTCCGGCGATGTGGCGCTGATGTCGTTCAACCCCGAGTCTGTCGCCCATATGGCGCGGCTTTGCCCCAACCGCCCGCGCGGGTTGACCACCTCGGCTTATGATGCTGACTGGGCCCCGCTCAGCGCTGCGACCTGTGACCGCTTGCGCGAAATTCCCGATTACGACCGCAGCCTGTCATCCTTTATCAGCCACGAAGCGCGCGATCTGCATCGCCCGCGTGTGGCCGAACTTAAGGCCCAGGGGGCTGCGATCTTGTGCTGGACCATCCGCTCGCCCGAGGCCGAGGCCGAGGCGCGCAAAATCGCGCAGAACATCACGTTCGAAGACTACGCCGCCCCGTTCCCCGCTTGACGCCCCCCTGCCCCGCGCCATCATACTCGGAATGGAGACGCGGATGACCTATGAAATTGCCCTGCTGAACGGGATGGCCGAGATTGACGCCGCCGATTGGGACCGTTTGGCCAACCCAGAGGGCGGAGTGCCGATTGACCCATTCACCGCCCACCGCTTCCTTCTGGCGCTGGACAGATCGCGATCGACAGGCAAGGGCACCGGCTGGCAAACACGGCCGCTGGTTTTGTACCGCGACGGCATCGCTGCGGCAGCCATGCCGCTTTATGTGAAATCCAACAGCCAAGGCGAATATATTTTTGACCATGGCTGGGCGCAGGCCTTGGAAAACGCAGGCGGCACCTATTATCCCAAACTGCAATCGGCCGTACCCTTCACCCCCGCCACCGGCCGCCGCTTTCTGGGCGACGCCGCGCTATCCCCGCTTTTGCTGGATGCGGCGATTGGGTTGACCAAAGACAACGGCCTGTCCTCGCTGCACATCACCTTTTGCACAGAGCAAGAGGCGGCAGCACTGGCAGGCCATCAAGGCACACTGCACCGCATCACGCAGCAATTTCACTGGGAAAACAACAGCTACGCCAGTTTTGACGCCTTTTTGGGCGATCTATCATCGCGCAAGCGCAAGATGATCCGCAAAGAGCGCGAGACGGCGCAGGGCCACGGCCTGACGATCCGCATGTTGACGGGCGACGCTATCCAGCCCCAGCATTGGGACGCGATGTGGGCCTTTTACCAAGACACCGGCAGCCGCAAATGGGGCACGCCCTACCTGACGCGCGCCTTTTTTCATGAACTGCACGACACGATGCGCGGCGATGCGCTGCTGTGCTTGGCCTTCGACGGCGACCGCGCGGTTGCGGGGGCGCTCAACTTCATCGGGCGCGACACCCTGTTTGGCCGATACTGGGGCTGCGTAGAAAATTATTCCTGTCTGCATTTCGAACTGTGCTACTATCAGGCCATAGATTGGGCCATCACCCGCGGGTTGCAACGGGTCGAGGCTGGGGCGCAGGGCGAACACAAACTGGCGCGGGGCTATCTGCCAACGCCTGTACATTCGCTGCATTGGCTGACCGACCCCGCTTTTGCCAAAGCCGTGGCGCGGTATCTTGACCAAGAACGCCGCGCTGTCGACGAAGAGATCGAGGTGCTGACGGCCTATGGCCCATTCCGCAAGACCGAGCAAGATGAAAAAGATTAACCTTGAAAGGCCCACCCCATGGCAATCCTGCTGACCCAAGCCGAACGCACCGCTTCGCTTCCCGCCTTGGGGGAAACCGGTTGGGGCGCTGTGCCTGACCGTGACGCCATCCGCAAAGTGTGGAAGTTCAAAAGCTTTATCGAGGCGTGGGGCTTTATGTGCCGCGCCGCCCTGATCGCCGAAAAGCTTAACCACCATCCGGAATGGTCCAATGCTTACAACGTGGTAGATGTCACGCTGACCACGCACGACTGCCACGGCCTGTCAAACCTTGACCTTGATCTGGCCAACCGCCTTGACCGCCTTGCGCCAGAGGCGCTGATCCAGCGCGACCATTCCCAGCCTATCGCGTGCCTATGCCAAGAGCGTACGGCCAAAGCCCCCTAATCCAATATGACCGCCACCATTTCCACCTGCGTGAGAACGGCATGATAAATGGGCACGACGGAAGTTTCGCAATAGTCCTACAGCTTGAAGCGCAAACCTTAACCTTGTTTGCCCTACTCTGGCGGGGACATTTTAATCGTGGAGCCTTCATTGCAAGGTCCGTCTCGCACGTGGGAGCGGCCGGACCGTAACCATCCGGCGTGGGCCGCAGTTCATGCGGCTTTGGCGCTAAAGCCGCGCTTCCAGTTCCAGGGAAGGAGTTCTGGCAGGCGCGACAGGGGCATATCCGGCAGTCGGGCAAGGACATCTGCCAGCCAGGCTTAAGGGTCGATGTTGTTCATCTTGGCGGCGACGATCAGGGAATACATGAAGGCGGCGCGGTCACCGCCGCGCGGCGATCCAGCGAAGAGCCAGGCCTTTCGGCCGAGGGCAATGCCGCGCAGGGCGCGTTCGGCGGCATTGTTCATCAGACAGATGCGGCGGTCTTCGAGGAAGCGGGTGAATGCGTCCCAGCGGCCGTCGTCTTCGAACATGTAGGTGATGGCCTTGGCAACCGGGTTGTGCTTCGACATCCGGGCGCGTTCGGATCGCAGCCAGTCGTGCAGTTCCTGGACCATTGGGCGCATCAGTCGCTGACGGGCGTCATGGCGAGCCTCGGAAGTCAGGCCGGTGATTTCGCGTTCGACATCGAAGAGGGCATCGAAGCGTTTGACGGCTTCAAGTGCGATGGGTGAGATCTCCGCTGTCCCCGTTTTACCGTTGCGGGCCGTAGACTTGATGTCGGCCAATTCGAAGAACTTGCGCCGAGCATGGGACCAGCACAGCGCGCTGAGCTCAGACGCGGGCTTGTGATCATGGCGATAGAGATCGCTGTAGCCGCCACAGGCGTCTGCTTGCAGGATCCCCGTCCAGCCTGCCAGGTGCCGGGTCGGATGTTCCATCCTGCGATCGGGGGAGAAGTGATAGAGCGCCGCCGGTGGTGACCCACCTGCAAAGGGCCGGTCGTCGCGCAGATAGGTCCAGAGCCGGGCAGTCCGCGTACCACCCTTGGCCATCAGTGGCACGGTCGTATCATCAGCATGCAATCGCTCGGCCCCAATGGCATGGGCACGGATCAGATCATGGATCGGCTGCAGCGCCAAGGCACAGGCCCCGACCTGGTCGGCCAAGGTAGAAAGGCTGATCTCGACCCCTTCTTTGGCATAGCGTTCGGCTTGCCTGTTCAGGGGTTGGTGCTGGCCGAACCTCTCAAAGAGAACCATGGCCAGCAGGTTGGGGCCAGCAGGTTGGGGCCAGCCCAGCCCCTCGGTGCTGGGTGGAAGGGGGCCGGCGGCTGGCTGATCCTCTCGCAGTCCCGGCAGGTGAACTTCTCGCGGACGGTCTGGATCACCTTCTACTGGACCTGTCACGGTTTTGTGCCGCTCCTTTGATCACGTAATGTGCAGCAAAGGGGATCAACCATGGGCACAAACAGAACGGATGAATTTCGCAAGGATGCGGCGCGGATCGCGCTGACCAGCGGGCTTTCGCGCAGACAGATTGCTGATGATCTTGGGGTCGGGATGTCGACGCTGAACAAGTGGATCACGACGCACCGCGACACGGATGTCGTGCCGCCGCCCAAGGATCGCGAACTTGCGCTTGAGAACGAAGGGCTTCGGCGCGAGAACCGCATACTGCGCGAGGAGAGGGATATCCTAAACTGAGGAGGATCAGAAAACAGTCCGGGGGACTGTTTTCCTGACGAAGGCCACCCAGCTCTTCGCGAGCCAAAAGCCATGCGGTTCAGGTTCGTGCAAGAACATATCGGGCAGTTCCCGACGGATCGGCTGTGCGGGGTGATGAACGTCAGTGCCCGCGGGTTGCGGGCCTTGCGCAGCCGCCCTGCCAGCCGCAGGCAGCGCATGGATATGGTGGTTCTGGCCCACATCAAGGAACAGTCGCGCTTGAGCTTGGGCAGCTATGGCCGCCCGAGGATGACCGAAGACCTGAAGGAGGTTGGCGTAGAAGTCGGGCACCGGCGTGTTGGAAGGCTTATGCGTGAAAACGGGATCATCGTTGAAAGAACTCAGAAATTCAAAGTGACAACCGACAGCGATCACACGTTCAACATCGCGCCGAACCTGCTGGAACGCGACTTCACAGCCGATAGGCCCAATCAGAACCGAAGGTCCGCGCCGCGAAATGGGCGGGCGATATCAGCTACATTTGGACCCGGGAAGGCTGGCTGTATCTTGCCGTGATCCTAGACCTGCATTCCCGTCGCGTCATCGGCTGGGCTGCGAGCCAACCGAATGAAGCGGGATTTGGCGATCCGGGTGCTGAGGATGGGCATTGCTTTAAGGTCTCCTCCGCGTGGCTGCATCTTCCATAGCGATCGCGGCAGTCAGTATTGTTCGCATGACTATCAAAAAATCCTGCGCGAGCATGGGTTCAAAGCGTCAATGAGCGGCAAAGGCAATTGCTATGACAATGCCGCCGTTGAGACGTTCTTCAAAACCATCAAGGCCGAACTGATCTGGCGCAGGTCGTGGGAGAACCGGCGACACGCGGAAGCCGCCATCTTCCAATATATCAATGGCTTTTATATCTCGCGCCGTCGGCATTCAACATTGGGAGGGAAAAGCCCCTTGGCCTTCGAACGACAAGTGGCTTAAACGAGCATTCGGGGCGGCACGAATACGTGACAGGTCCACTGCACCAAAACCGCACAGTATCCTCGCGCAGCGCGACGGCTTGCGCGATCCCTGCACTGGTCCAGACATCACGCGTCAGACGCAGCGCACGCGCCCTGTCCACCTCGGTACGATCCTAGCTGTGCATCAAGACCTTCCAAGCCGTTTGCGATCTTCGGTTGTGGTTTCGGGGCATAGGCCTACCATGCCGACCGTCCACGAAACCATAAGGGAATTGAATCACAACCGAAATCCGTTGGCCAGCCTCAACCATCGTGCTTAGACCTGTAGATTTCCCCCTTGCCTCCAAGTCCCCACCCCTTTAAACAACTCCCGTCGGAGGCGTGGCTGAGAGGCCGAAAGCACTCGGTTGCTAACTGAGCAAGGGGGGAACCCCTTCGTGGGTTCGAATCCCACCGCCTCCGCCAATACACATTGAAATCATTGAATAATTTTGGGGTTTTGAAAACCTACCCCCGAATCTACCCTGTATCCCCAAAACGATGCTTCTATAGGTGTGGGTCAAGACGGGCGCTGATCGGCGGCTACATCAATAATGGCCGACCGCCTTAGGCGATGAGAAAGACGCTGCGCCGTAACTTAGTCCAGCGCCACCTGTCAGATGATCAGCACATCCGTGTAGGCAAGCGTCGGGTGGCCATCCGGCACGCCTATCTGAACCGCTCCCGCTGCAGCATTGCAGTCGGAGGCTTGGTAGGTAATCTCCCCATTTTTAACGGGATGCATCCGTAGAATTCACGCGGCCATTTTCATTTTCATTGCGGGTGTTATGCCGCCGATGCCCATGTTGGGGCGGTGATTGTTGTATGTCCATAGCCATTTTGTGGCTTGTTCTTGAGCCTCCTCAATGCTTTCCATGATGTATTGATCCAGCCATTCGTTCCGGACTGTGCGGTTGTAACGCTCGACATAAGCCGCGGTCTCAATGGCTTGGTTACTTATGAATCCTGACCCTAGGCTGAAGGGAACATCCTGAAAGGCGCCAGCCGTCAAGCAGTATTTGATGATGCGAGAAAAGTCGCGACGCGCCCAATCGGAGATCAATCTCTCTGCCTCAGGCTCTTTTCCAACCCTGTAACCGAGTTCTTCGAAAGCGACACTCGCAGATGTGGTTCCTGTCTTGTTAAATCCGATACAAAAGACCTGAGGTTCGATCTGTCGATCAGACCCATGCAGCACAGCAGGAGGTGTGTTTATTCCATCGGCCCAAGGTTGTTGTTTGCCGGTCCCAGAAGGCAATCTTCAGTGATCCTTCGCGTGGGCTTATAATCAAGGGCAAAGGGGCTATCTGTCCTCAAGGGTGACTTATGCAACAATGCCCAGGGTAAGCGAAAATCTACCCTTGCCGCCTGCGCAAGTTCGACCAAATGGAAGCGAGGCGTCTCAAAAAATTGGTAATTCTTCGGAAAATTATCGGTGATTTCGATTGCGATTCTTGCCGGTTCGCTGATTGCAGGTACGCTGAAAAATCCAAATTTCCACATAGAACGTCTTCAGATATTTTTTCAAAAATCTCGACATTTCTTGCGAAACGCGATTCGAAAAGATGGAAAAAATCGAACTCACCTATTTGGTTTCCATAAAAAGTAGCGATCCCGAAAACTCCACGATTTGAAAACGGCCACTTTGGTATTATCGTCAAATTTGGAAGCGCAAGACTTATTGAAACGCCCAATCTTTCCGCTTCGATCGTGAGAAATTGAGCAGCGTCATACAATTCTGTTTGCTTCATCGAAGGGGAACCGCACCGTACATATGTAGCCCTCGAAAACCCTAAGAACATTGGACCTGCGTAAATATGATTTGGATTTAAGTGATTAGCGACCTGACCAAGGCCAAATATATTACCGCTTTTTATTGACTCAAGCGCTGATAAAAATGCAGATCCTCTTACAGGAAATGCATCAATATCGCAAAAAATTGTTATCTCACTTTCGTTGCGATGTATTATTGCGTCCATCCACTCTCCGTGAGATACACCTTCAATAAGATGCTGTTTAAGTTTGATACCCAATGCATCAAAGACCCTTTGCTGTGCAACTACAACTCTCTGGTCAACAATATTATTATACATTGAATGTACGGTTATCGTTCCATTCATAAATTACTCCTCGTCTCACTTATACTAACAAACAATTCCATGTTTGCCGACGTAGTCGAGAACTCTTTCATATCTCCTCTCTGCACCTAGGTGTTCGATTTAGTTTTTCTGCCTTTCCTACCCTTCCGTGGTAAACTTTCGTATACGCATATTATACACGTGCGGTGTATTTAAGCAAGTGCCTGCCAAGAGTTGATCACGTTCTTTGCTTTTCGGCAAGCTGTGCGGAAAATTATCAATACGACGCATGCAATTGAAGGCCTCAGCAAGGTAATCGGCAAGACCCCCAAGACACTGAGCAATCCTCCCAAATTTATTGGTGTGAGAAAGCAGAACATTCTCGGCAAGATACATGGGGAGATTTCGCATGAAGACAAGCAGATACCCTGAGACGCAGATCATCGCGATTTTGCGGCAGGCTGAAGGCGGAGTGCCGGAGTGGCGTCCGTCAAGATAGTGTAATTTGCGGGATTGTCATTCTGGATCATCGGTCAGGCGGCCTGTGTGGTAATACTTAGAAGCAGGTCGATCTGGGCGGTATCCATCTGGCAGAATGCCTCGACCATCATGGAGCGGTGTTAGCTTTGCCAGTCGTCGTTCTACTCGAACAGGACGGCACCGATCAGGCGCAGGATGCTGTCCTCGTTGGGGAAGATACCAATCGACGATGTTGCATAACTCTGGTGGAAATGGATTAACACTGTGAATTCCATTTGTTAGTCAAGCGACATGAGCAAGCCAGCACCCGCCCGCTACCGAACTACGAACTGGCGCAGCTACACCGCCTCACTGAAAAGGCATGGGTCTTTGCGGATCTGGCTGGACATGGAGATGACCTGGCGCGCGCCGACTGAGGACAGCCCCAGTCGCCCTGCGGTCTTCCTTGATGCTGCGATCCAATTCTGTCTGAGGATCGAGGAGATTGGAGCCGTGACCGCCGACGGGGCCTATGACACCCGCCGCTGCCACATCGCAATCATCAACCGCCAGGCCACTACGATCATTCCGATCCGCAAAAATCGACGCCCTCGGACAGAGAACTGGCCGGCAGCGATCGCCAGAAACGACACCCCGCGCGCCAGCCGTCAATACAGCCGGGCCTTCTGAAAGCGCTGGACCAGATATCACGTCCGGAGCCGGATCGAGGCGAAGCTGCCGTGCCTGAAAGCCTTCAGCGAGCGCATCGCCGCAAAGCACCCAGACAGCCAGTCAGCGGAAATCCAGATCCGCGCCGCACTGATGAACCGCTTCTCAGCCCTCCGCACCGAGGAGATCCTTCGCTTGGGCTGATAATTAAGGGGAAAGCGGGCTATCTGTCCTGAAGGGTGACTTATGCAACAATGCCTGAGGATTGACAAAATTGCTTGCTGTGGCCTAGCTTGTTGCAACCAATGGTTTGAGAGCAACAGAAATTCTATCATCACAAAATCATTCCGCATGAATCGAATAAAAAATTTGCAAGAATTGATGAGTTGGAAAGCATAAGGGGAATAGCAGCTTTATTTATTGTTGTGTTCCATTTGCCTAAATGGAATCCAATTTTTGATTCTAAATTTATAAACAACGGTTATCTAATGGTTGATTTGTTTTTTGTGCTATCTGGATTCGTCATTTT
>CANFSY010000006.1 GCA_947449875.1 Paracoccaceae bacterium | reverse complement strand
GACCCAAGCCTTTCGCCAAGGCTTGCAACCCGCTTTGGGCACGATGCGCACCTATTGGCGGATGCTGGTGGCCACGGTGGTGTTCATCGTTGTTTCAGCGGCTTTTGTGCATGTTATCCCGCATGGGCTGTTCTTGATGCTGCTGGGCCTACCCATCACCGCCTTTGCCATAGCCCAACTGGCGGGTCTGCGTATGGCGCTAAAATTGCAACACCGCGCGCGGGCCGAATGGATACTGGGCGCGATCGGGGGGCTTTATGGCGGGCTGTCGGGGATATGGGGGCCGCCGTTGCTGGTCTATCTGCTGTCTATCGGCGCAGACAAGCGCGAGACGGTGCGCGTGCAAGGCGTGGTCTTTTTGATCGGGGCCTTTGTGCTGTTGTTGGCCCATGTCCATTCGGGGGTGATTACCCTGCAAACGGGGGCCTTTTCGGTGGCGCTGACCCTGCCTGCGCAACTGGGGCAGATGGCGGGCACTTGGGTGCAAGATCGGCTGGACCAGCGGCGTTTTCGGCGCTGGACGCAAGTGTTGCTGGTGCTGACGGGCCTGAACTTGGCCCGTCTGGCGCTTATGGCCTAGATGGCGGCGGCTTTCACATCGTCGTCGATAAAGGGCAGGTATTGCGCAAAGTTGGCGGCAAACATCGCCACCAGTTTGCGCGCCTGCGCGTCATAATCTGACGCTTGGCCCCAAGTTTGGCGCGGGTCTAGCAAGGCGTCCTCCACCCCCGCCACGGCGACAGGCACCTCAAAGCCAAAGTTGGCATCTTTGCGGAAGCTTGCGGTGTTCAGCGACCCGTCCAAAGCTGCCGCAAGCAAGGCGCGGGTGGCTTTGATGGGCATCCGCTGGCCCACACCGTAAGCGCCGCCCGTCCAGCCTGTGTTGACCAGCCAACAGGTGGCCCCGTGCTTGGCGATCTTTTCTTCGAGCAGTTTGCCGTAAACCTCTGGCCTGCGCGGCATGAACGGCGCGCCAAAACAGGTCGAGAAGGTCGGCTGCGGCTCTGTCACGCCCCGCTCTGTCCCCGCGACTTTCGACGTGAAGCCCGACAAAAAGTGATACATCGCCTGTGCCGGACTAAGCCGCGCAATGGGCGGCAAGACGCCAAAGGCATCGCAGGTCAGCATCACCACATGCTTGGGATGCCCGCCCAACCCCGTGGTCGAGGCGTTCGAGATATAGTCCAGCGGATACGCGCAGCGGGTGTTCGCCGTCAGGCTGTCATCGGCAAAATCAAGTGCCAAGGTTTCGGGATCGTAAACCATGTTTTCCACCACGGTCGCAAAGCGGTGGGTGGTGGCGAAAATCTCGGGCTCGGCCTGCGCCGACAGGTGGATAGTTTTGGCGTAGCACCCGCCTTCAAAGTTAAAGGTGCCCCGATCGCTCCACCCGTGTTCATCGTCGCCGATCAACGTGCGCGACGGATCGGCGGACAGCGTGGTCTTGCCCGTGCCCGACAGGCCAAAGAACACCGCCGTGTCGACCGGATTTCCGATGGCATGGTTGGCGCTGCAATGCATGGCCATGACGCCCTTTTCCGGCAACAGGTAGTTGAGCAGGGTAAACACCGCCTTCTTATTCTCGCCCGCATAGGCGGTGTTGGCGATCAAGATCAGCTTGGCGTCAAAGTTCAGCGCGATCACCGTTTCGCTGCGGCAGCCGTGGCGGGCGGGATCGGCTTTGAACGAGGGGCAGTTGATCACTGTCCAATCGGGACAGAACCTGTCCAACTCTGCCCGCTCTGGGCGGCGCAGCAGGTGGCGGATGAACAGGCCGTGCCACGCAAGCTCGGTCACCATGCGCACATCGACGCGGTGGATCGGGTCTGCGCCGGCGTAAAGATCCTGCACAAAGTAATCGCGGCCCTGCATATGGGCCAGCATGTCGGCATAAAGCAGGTCAAAGGCGGCGGGGGTCATGGGGGCGTTGTTTTGCCACCAGATCGTCCCTTCCACCGACGGGCTGCGCACCACGAACTTGTCCTTGGGCGAACGTCCGGTGAAATGCCCCGTTTCGCACAAAAACGCCCCGCCAAGGCCAAGCGTGCCCTCGCCGCGCTGCACGGCGGCGGTCACCAAGGCGGGCTCGATCTGGTTGTAATAGATGCGCCCCAGCCCCGAAATACCCTGATGCTCCAGCCGCATGGCCGGATTCACGCGTCCTTGTGTCATTGTGCAAGCTCCCATCCTCGCCAAAGGGCGATTCCTATAGATTTCAACCCGGACGGCCGGGCCAACAGCCGCCGCACAGGCCCCGGGCCAACAGGGTCTGCGCAAATTTGGTATAACATGCAGATTTCAAACGGGAAAAGCGCTGTTTTGCGGCGTTAGCGCAACCATCGTCAGGTTAGCGCAACCAAATGCAGGGGGCGGTCCGTCCTGTGACCTTCTTGCCAGATTTGGCAGGGTACGGCACGAAAAAGCCACAAAGTATTAACTTATGGATTGCAAACCTATCCAAAAGAACAGATGATGCCGCAAGATCGGCGAAAATGAATAGGGTGGCGCATGGCACGGATTGCACTTGTAGACGATGATCGAAACATTCTGACCTCTGTTGCGATGACGCTGGAATCCGAAGGGTTCGAGGTGGAAACCTTTAACGATGGCCAAACGGCGCTGGATGCGTTCAGTCGGCGGATGCCGGATATGGCGGTGCTGGATGTCAAACTGCCCCGCATGGACGGGATGGATCTGTTGCAGCGCCTGCGCGGCAAAACGCGCATGCCGGTGATCTTTCTCAGTTCCAAAGACGACGAGATTGACGAGGTTTTGGGCCTGCGCATGGGGGCCGATGATTATGTGAAAAAGCCGTTCAGCCAGCGCATTTTGCTGGAACGCATCCGCGCCTTGCTGCGCCGCCAAGACCCAACGCCTGCCGCTGAACTGGCCAATCTGGAAGATCTGCGCATCCTTGAACGCGGCCATCTGCGGATGGATCCGCTGCGCCATGCGGTGGCATGGAAGGGCCAAGAGGTGGCCTTGACCGTGACAGAGTTTATGTTGCTGCAAAGCTTGGCCCAGCGACCGGGCTTTGTCAAAAGCCGCGAACAGTTGATGGACGTGGCCTATGACGATCAGGTCTATGTCGACGACCGCACGATTGACAGCCATATCAAACGCTTGCGCAAAAAGATGCGCGGCGCGGATGATAGCTTTTGCGCCATCGAAACGCTGTACGGCATTGGCTATCGTTACATTGAAGAATGACAGCCGTTTTTGACCCCGATTCGCCCAAGGCGCATGGCGCAAGGCCGCACTACCAACCGGATTGGGCTAGGCTTGGGGTGGGCTGGCTGTCTTGGAAGCGCGTGCCTTTGACGGCCAAGCTGGTTTTGGCCAACCTGTCGGTGCTGGCGATTGTTATGACAGGGTTCTTGGCATTCAATCTGCTGCGGCCAGAGCCGGAACTGATCTGGCTGGTCTTTGCCGCCGCCATTGTGATGTGCACCGCTTTGTCGCTGGCTTTGGGGCTGGCCATCACCCGCCCCTTGGCAGCCCTTGCCATGGCCGCCGAAATGGGGCGGGGTCCGGGGGGGCGGCCCATGGCACCCGGGCGGGTGTGGATTCCTGACCTGTCAGACCGCCCTGACGAGATTGGCCGCCTGTCAGTCGCCTTGCGCAGCATGGTCACCGCGCTGTGCGACCGAATCGACGCCAACGAACACTTCGCCGCCGATGTCAGCCATGAAATCAAGAACCCCCTTGCCAGTCTGCGGTCTGCCGTGGGTTCTTTGCGCATGGTGACAAAGGTTGAACAGCGCGACAAGCTTTTGGATGTCATCGACCACGATGTCCGCCGGTTGGACCGTTTGGTCAGCGATATCTCATCCGCCTCGCGCCTTGAATCCGATCTGGTCAAGGAAGAGGAAGAGCCGTTCAACCTGCGCAAGACCCTGATCAGCCTGACCGATCATCTGTCGACCCAAGCGCAGTGGAAAGAGGTTGACCTGATCACAGACTTCCCCGATCACCCGCTGAATTTGGTCGGGATCGAGGCGCGCTTGGCCCAAGTGTTTGTCAATCTGATCACCAATGCCATTTCCTTCTGCGGTCGGGGCGATGCCGTGCGCATCTGGGCGCGCAGGCGGGACAATCGGGTGTTGATCGTGGTCGAAGACACTGGGCCGGGCATTCCCGAACAGGCCCTGACCAAGGTGTTTCAACGCTTTTATTCCGAACGCCCCGACGCCGACTTTGGCAATCATTCCGGCCTTGGTCTTGCCATCTCGAAGCAGATTGTCGAGGCGCATGGCGGCGTGATCTGGGCCGAAAACATTCGCGCCGACGGGGCCGACCCCCGCGCCGCGCCCTTGGGTGCGCGCTTTGTGGTCGGGCTGCCGGTATGAGCGAACATATCCTGCATGCCAGTTGCGTTGCCGTTCAAGGGCGCGGCGCGCTGATTCTGGGCCGGTCAGGGGCGGGCAAATCGGCGCTGGCCTTGCAGTTGATGGCTTATGGCGCGGAACTTGTGGCAGACGACCGCACCGAACTGACGGTGACGGGGGAAGACCTGATCGCCCGCCCCCCCGCCACACTCCACGGCCTGATCGAAGCGCGCGGCCTTGGTTTGCTGCAAATGCCCTTTGCGGGCCATGCAAAAATCGCCTTGGTGATTGATCTGGATCAGACCGAACCCGCCCGTCTGCCCCCCGAACGGCAGGTTACTCTTCTGGGGATAAGTGTGCCTTTGGTGCTGGCCGTAGCGCAGCCCCATTTTCCTGCGGCGATTCTATGCTATCTAAAGGGCCAACGCTTCGCCTGACAAAGGCCCCGATGATCGACCCTGCTGAGCATCTTAGCCTGCACCGCCTTGTTCTGGTCACCGGACCTTCCGGTGCTGGCCGCTCAACCGCGTTTCACGCGCTAGAGGATATGGGCTACGAGGTGATCGACAACCTGCCCCTTAGCCTGATTCCCCGCCTGCTGGATGGCCCGCCGCTGGGTCGCCCGCTTGCCTTGGGCCTTGACGTGCGCAACCGCGATTTCAGCGCCGCCGCCGCGATTGAGCTGATTGATCGGCTGACCCGTGACCCGCGCGTGATCCTAGAGGTGCTGTATCTTGATTGCGCGGCGGGCATTTTGCAAAGCCGCTACACCCAAACCCGCCGCCGCCACCCCTTGGCCGAGACCCTGTCCCCCGGCGAGGGAATCGACCGCGAGATTGACCTTTTGGCGCCCGTTCGGGTGCGCGCCGACCATCTGATTGATACCTCCGACCTGTCGCCCCATGACCTAAAGGCGGAAATCGGCCTGTGGTTCGCCCAAGGTACCGAGGCGCAGTTGGCGATTTCGGTGCAAAGTTTCAGCTACAAGCGCGGCCTGCCGCGCGGCGTTGACATGGTGTTTGACTGCCGATTCTTGGGAAACCCGCATTGGGTGCCCGCTTTGCGCGAAAAAGACGGCCGTGATCCGCAAGTTGCAGCCTATGTGCAGGGCGACCCGAATTTTTCTGCTTTCTTCGAAAAACTGCAAGAAATGCTGTTCATTCTGCTTCCTGCCCAGCTGCAAGAGGGCAAAGCCCACCTGACAATCGGCTTTGGCTGCACCGGCGGGCAACACCGCTCTGTTGCAGTTGCAGAAAAATTGGCCAAAGTGCTTGCAGAAGCCGGCTGGCAGGTGTCAAAACGTCACCGAGAGCTGGAGCGGCGGGGAACCTCGCCGATGCCGGATGGGATCAGGGGCGAAACAGGGGTAGGTCGCGGGTGATCGGAGTTGTCATCGTCGCACACGGGGGTCTGGCCAGAGAGTATCTCTTGGCTGTTGAACACGTTGTGGGCAAGCAAAGCGATATGCGGGCCATCTCGATTGAAGATGACTGCAACCGCGATCAAAAGCAGGCCGAAATCTGCGCTGCGGCCAATGCGGTCGACCACGGCGAAGGGGTCGTGGTCGTGACCGATATGTTTGGCGGCTCGCCGTCGAACCTGTCGCTGATGGCGGGCTGTGCGGGGTCTGAACGGCGGATCGTTTACGGGGCCAATCTGCCCATGCTGATCAAACTCGCCAAATCCCGCGCTTTGCCCGTGAATGAAGCGGTCGCCGCCGCTTTGGAAGCGGGTCGAAAATACATCAACAGTCTTGATCTGGGCGTGGGGGCCTGACACATGGCCCAACTTTCGCTCTTGATCATCAATGAAAAGGGCCTGCACGCCCGCGCTTCTGCCAAATTTGTCGAGGTGGTAGAAGAGTTTGACGCAAACGCCCAAGTGACCCGCGAAGACATGACCGTGTCGGGCGACAGCATCATGGGGCTTTTGATGTTGGCAGCCTCGCGCGGAACCACTATTGAGGTGGAAACCAGCGGCCCGCAGGCCGAGGCGCTTGGTGTAGCGCTGACCGCTCTTGTGGCCGATCGCTTTGGCGAAGACCGCTGAGCGGTTTGCAAAGGAAGGCGGACGGCTCGTGACGCAAACGCAAACACCCAAACCGCAAGCGGTTGCGAAAGCCACCCGCAAGGTCGAGGTGGCCAACAAATACGACATGCGCCGCCTGTCGTATGCGGGCACCTTCACCAATCCGGCCAAGGTCGTCACCATCCGCGCGATTGAATGGATCACCGCCAAGGTCAAACTGCTGCAAATGATCCGCAGCTTTGAAAAATCCGGCGCGCCGGTTGGTGTGACCTTTTGGTCAAAAGCCGTGGCGCATATGGGCATTCGCATCGACACGCCGCCCGAAGAAATCGCCCGCATTCCCGCAACGGGGCCGGTGGTTGTGGTGGCAAACCACCCGCATGGGCTGGTCGATGGCATGATCATGGGCGAATTGGTCAGCCGTGTGCGGCCAGACTTTCGCATTCTGACGCGCAGCCTGTTGACGGGCATTCCCGAAATTGAAGAATTCATGATCCCTGTCCCCTTCCCGCATGAGGAAAACTCGCGCGAGTTGGGCTTGCAGATGCGCGATTTGACCATGGCGCATTTGGCGGCGGGGGGATTGGTGATTCTGTTTCCGGCGGGCAAGGTGGCGTGTTCGCAAACATGGTTTGGCCCCGCGATTGAGGCGGAATGGAACGTGTTCACCCATAAGATGATCACCAAATCCGGGGCCACGATTGTGCCCATCCATTTTACGGGTCAAAACTCGCGGGCCTATCAGATCGCCAACAAACTGGCGGCGACGTTGCGGCAGGGCCTCCTGCTGTACGAGATTCGCCGCGCTTTGTTCAAACCGCAACGCCCGCATGTGGGACTGCCCATTTCGGCGGCCGAATTGAACAAGTGGAAAGGCAACCCGCGCGGTTTTCTGGCGTGGCTGCGCGCGCATACCCTGTCTTTGGGCCAAAACTAGCCCACCATCGCCGCTGCACGGTTTAAATCAACGCTGACCAGTTGGCTGACCCCGTGCTCGGCCATTGTCACGCCAAACAGGCGGTCCATCCGGCTCATCGTGACGGCGTGGTGGGTGATGACCAAAAAGCGGGTTTCGGTGCGGCGGCGCATTTCGTCCATCAGGTCGCAAAAGCGGGTGACATTGGCGTCGTCCAAGGGCGCGTCCACCTCGTCCAGCACGCAGATCGGGGCGGGGTTGGCCAGAAAGACGCCGAAAATCAGCGCAAGCGCAGTAAGGGTTTGTTCGCCGCCTGACAGCAGCGACAGTGTCGACAGCCGCTTGCCGGGGGGTTGGCACATGATCTCTAGCCCCGCTTCTAACGGATCGTCGCTTTCGACCATGACCAACCGCGCCTCGCCCCCGCCGAACAGGTGGGTGAAAAGCGTGGCGAAGTTGGCGTTGACCTGTTCAAAGGCGGTCAAAAGCCGTTCGCGCCCTTCGCGGTTCAGCCCTGCAATTCCGGCGCGCAGTTTCTTGATCGCCTCTTCAAGGTCGATCTTTTCGGCCACCAGCGCGTCATATTCGCCCGACACCGCCTTGGCATCCTCTTCAGCGCGCAGGTTCACGGCCCCCAAAGCCTCGCGCTGGCGCTTAAGGCGGTTCACGTCGGTTTCCAAGGCATCGGCATCGGGCATCCGGTCGGGGTCAAAGCCCAAAGTGTCCAAAAGCTGATCGGGGGTCGCGCCAAGGTCTTGGGTGATGCGTTCGGCGGCTTGGGTGACGGCAGCGCGGGCGGCGTCTTGCTGTACTTCGGCCCGCGCGCGGGCTTCGCGGGCCTCGCTCGCGGTGCGTTCGGCGTCGCGTTCGCCGTCTTGGGCTTGGCGCAGCAGGGCTTCGGCCTCGGCCAAGGAGTCTGCTGCAACAGAGCGGCGCGCTTCGGCTGTGGCGATGGCCTCGGCCAGATCGTCGCGGCGCTCTGCGATGTCTTCGGGCAGGGCCATGGCTTCGGCAAGGTCGTCTTCCGTCTCTTGGCGGCGTTCGGCCAGTTCTAAGGAGCGTTTGGTGGCGGTGTCTTGGCGGTGCTTCCAGCCGGAAAGCTCTTTGACAGCCTCTTGCCGACGGCGCAGCCGCGCGTCACCCTCGCGCTTTAATTCGTCATAGGACGCGCGGCGGGTCATCATGGCGCTGCGCGCGCTTTCGACGGCTTCGCGCATGTCTTCGACCAAAGCCCGCGCTGCGGCCAGATCGCTCAAATCTTGCAGGCCTGCTTCGGCCTCTGCCAGACGCGCGCGGGCAAGGGTGGCATCGTCGGTGTAGCGGGCCACAGCGGCAAGGGCGGCTTCTAGTCTTCCCGCCGCGATAGAGCTTTCGCCTTCGGCACGGGTGGCGGCGCGGTTGGCTTCGGTCACGCGCTGATCCGCCGTGCGCCGCTGGTCGCGGGCCAGTTGATCGGCGCGGGCGGCATCGGCCAGCCTTGTTTGCAGGGCGTCATGCGCTTGGGCGGCACCACTGGCTTTGGCCGCCGCCTCTTCCAGATCGCGCTTGACCTGTACTAGCCGGTTCAACTGCCGCAACCGCGCCGCTGCGGCTGATGGTGCATCTGCCGCCGCAGCGCGAAACCCATCCCACCGCCACAGATCGCCCGCGCGGCTGACCAGCCTTTGGCCGGGGCCAAGCAAGGTTTGCAGGCGCGCGCCATCGGCGGCCTCTACCAAGCCGGTCTGCGACAGCCGCCGCGCCAGCACATCGGGGGCGCCGACATGGCGGGCCAAGGGCGCTGCCCCTTGCGGCAAGGGTTGGGACGGATCAAAGGCATCAAGCCGCACCCAGCCTGATCCGGCATCCCCCGCCACTTCGGCTGTGCGCAGATCGTCGGCAAAGGCCGCGCCAAGGGCGGATTCATAGCCCGGCTCGACCTCTAGCTGGTCTAGCAATTGCTGGCCTGCTTGCGCTTCGCGCTGCACAAGGCGGGCAAGGGCGGCCACTTCGGCGCGTAGGGCGTTGGCTTCGCCTTCGGCCCCGGACCTGACAGCGCGGGCTTGGGCTTCTAGGGTTTGGGCCGTGGCGCGGGCCTCTTCGGCGCGGATCAGCGAGTCTTCGGCGGCTTCGGCCATGGCAAGGGCATCTTCTTGCGCTTCGGTTGCGGCCTCGGCGGCTTCTACGGCGGTGGCAAGGGTATTTTGGGCGGTTTGCACGGCAGTCTCGGCCCGCGCGGCTTCGTCTTGCGACCGCTCCAACGCTTTGCGGTTGTCGGCCACCAAGCGTTCAGCGGATTGGTGGCGTGCGGCCAAGCGGGCGGCGTCTTCGGTGGCTTGGGCCAAATCGCCTTCGCGTGCGCCAAGGTCGCTGGCGGCGGCGCGCGCAAGGTCGGCTGCGTCTGACAGGCGGTCGTCTTGGCCTTCGCTGGCGCGCAAAAGCTGGTCTATCTCCCACTCCAGCCGTTCGATCATCTCGGCAGCATCGCGGTTCAGCGCGCCTTCCCGCTCGCCGTCGCGGCCCATCTGCAAGATGCGGGATTTGAGCGTTTCGATCGTGGCCAAGGCCCGAGTCTCTTCGGTGGCAAGGGCCTCGCGCTGCAGGATCAGGCGTTGCAGAATGGCACCGGCGACGGCTTCCTCCTCGCGGCGCGGCGCAATGTCGCCTTCGGCTTCGGCGCGGCCCTTGGCGGCAAAGCGGGCGGCCAGTTCGGCTTGGGCTGCGGCTGACAGGCGTTGGCGCAGGGCATATTCCGCCGCGGCCCGCGCCACGTCGGCCTCGCGCCAGCGGCTGTACAACAGCCTGCCTTCGGTGTGGCGCAATTCGGTGCCGATCTCGCGGTAGCGCGCCGCCTGCTTGGCCTGCCGCGTCAGGGTGGAAAGCTGTTGGGCCAACCCTTCCAGCACGTCATCGACCCGCAGCAGGTTCTGCTCTGCCGCTGACAGGCGCAGTTCGGCCTCGTGGCGGCGCTGGTATAGGCCGCTGATCCCTGCCGCTTCTTCCAAGATCATCCGCCGCGCCTTGGGCTTGGCGTTGATCAGTTCGGTAATCTGCCCCTGCCGCACCAAAGCGGGCGAGTGTGATCCGGTCGAGGCATCGGCAAACAACATCTGCACATCGCGGGCGCGCACGTCTTTGGCATTGGCCTTATAGGCTGACCCCGCATCGCGCGTGATGCGGCGCACCACTTCGATCGTGTCGGCATCGTTAAAGCCCGACGGGGCCAACCGGTCCTGATTGTCGATGACCAGCGACACTTCGGCAAAATGCCGCGCCCCGCGCCCGCCAGAGCCGTTAAAGATCACATCCTCCATCCCGCCGCCGCGCATGGCAGAGGGGCGGTTTTCGCCCATCACCCAGCGCAACGCCTCGAGCAGGTTGGATTTGCCGCAGCCGTTGGGGCCGACAACACCGGTCAACCCCTCCAGAATCATCAGATCGGTGGGATCGACAAAGCTTTTAAAGCCGTTCAGCCGCAGCCGCGTCAGGCGCATCGGATCCCTTTCTGCCAATGCGCCCTATCTTTGCCAAGCCTGCGCCCAAGTCAACCAACCATGCCCAAAGCAAAACGCCCGAGGTTTCCCCCGGGCGTTTGCACGTCTGTTACGGGGCTTAGCGCGCCGAGGTCACCGCGCGGCCTGTCATCACCTTGACCAGATTGGCGCGGTATTCTGCCGTGCCGTGCAGGTCGGCGATCATGTCGGTTGCATCCACCGTCAACCCCGCCAAAGCGCTGGCCGAGAAGTTGGCGCTCAACGCCGCCTCGGCGGCTTTCCAGCGGAAGACGCCGTTGTTTGACGCCCCCGTGATCGCCACGCGCACCGATCCGTCGGCGGCTTGCGCCACAAAGGCCCCCGTCAGGGCAAAGCGGCTGGCGGGTTGGTTGAACTTGGCATAGGCGCTGCGCTTGGGAATGGGGAATTCCACGGCGGTGACAATCTCGCCCTCTGCCAGCGCGGTCGAGAACATGCCGGTGAAGTAATCATCCGCCGCAATCCGGCGTTTGTTGGTGATCACGGTCGCCCCTGACCCCAGCACGGCCGAAGGATAGCACGCCGCCGGATCGTTGTTGGCGATAGAACCGCCAATCGTGCCGCGGTTGCGCACAGCCGGATCGCCGATGCCACCCGCAAGGCCCGCCAGCCCCGCAAAGACGCTGGCCGCGTCTTTGGCGACCTGTGCGTGGGGCGTTGCCGCCCCAACCCACAAGGTGGCGCCGTTTTGCTTCACACCCTTCAGCTCGGCAATGCCGGTCAGGCTGACCAGCACATCCGGCGTGGCCAGACGTTGCTTCATCGTGGGCGTCAAAGTCTGCCCGCCCGACAAGGCTTGCGCGCCCGATTGTGCCAAGGCTGCCACGGCATCTGCCACGCTGGAAGGTTTCACGAAATCGAAGTTTTGCATCTTTTTGCTCCCCCTTACGCGTTCATCGCCGACCAGACGCGCGAGGGCGTCAGGGGCATGTCGATATGGGCAATCTTGTGACCAGCCCGGTTCAAGGCATCTAGCACGGCATTCACCACCGCCGGAGGCGAGCCAATCGCCCCCGCTTCGCCGCAGCCCTTCACGCCCAGCTTGTTATGGCTGCACGGGGTGACGCAGGAATGGTCAACCGTGACAAAGGGCACATCATCGGCGCGCGGCATGGTGTAATCCATGTAGCTGCCCGACAAAAGCTGGCCATTCTCGTCATAAACACCGTGTTCCAGCAGGGCTTGGCCAATGCCTTGCACCACACCGCCGTGCACCTGTCCGCGCACGACCATGGGGTTCATCACATTGCCAAAGTCATCGGCACAGGTGAAGTTGCACACATCAACCTTGCCGGTGTCGGCATCCACCTCGACCTCGCACAGATAGGTGCCGGCGGGATAGGTGAAGTTCGCCGGATCGTAAAAGGCGGTTTCTTCCAAGCCCGGTTCCAGTGTGGCCAGCGGATAGTTGTGCGGGACATAGGCCGAAAACGCGATTTCGCCGAAGGTTTTAGACCGGTTGGTGCCCGACACGGCAAAGACCCCGTCTGAAAAGACAATCTCGGCCTCGGTCGCTTCCAGCATGTGGGCGGCGATCTTTTTGCCCTTGGCGATCACTTTGTCGGCGGCATTGGCCATAGCCTGTCCGCAAACCGCCAGCGAGCGCGAGCCATAGGACCCCATCCCGAAGGGGATCTTGGCCGTATCGCCGTGCACGATATCCACTGACGACATCGGAATGCCGAACATGTCAGAAATGATCTGCGCAAAGACTGTCTCGTGGCTTTGACCGTGGCTGTGCGCGCCGACCATGACCGACACATTGCCCGTGGGGTTCACCCGCACAGTTGCCGCATCGTATAGTCCAACGCGGGCCCCAAGGATGCCAACCAAGTTAGACGGAGCAATCCCGCACGCCTCGATCCACGTTGACAGGCCCAGACCGCGCAGCTTGCCTTTGGCGGCAGAAGCTGCACGGCGTTTTTCAAAGCCCGCCACATCGGCCAGTTCAATCGCCTTGTCCAGCGTGGCGTGGTAGTTGCCCACGTCATAGGCCAGACCGGCGGGGGTTGTGTAGGGGAACATGTCGGTCGTGATAAAGTTCTTGCGGCGCACCTCGAACGGGTCAAGGCCCAGCTCGCGGCACATCTGATCCACCACACGCTCAAGGCTATAGGTCGCCTCGGGGCGGCCTGCGCCGCGATAGGCGTCGACGGGGGCGGTGTTGGTGAAGACGGTTTTGACGTTCACATAGACATTGGGCACCTTGTAGGGGCCTGCCATCAGCGTGCCGTGCAAGAAGGTGGGCGTCACGGTCGAGAAGTTCGAAAGGTACGCGCCAACGTTTGCCATGGTTTCGGTGCGAAACGCGATGAAGGTGCCGTCTTTTTCGCAGGCCAGTTCAATCTTGGTGACATGGTCGCGGCCATGCGCATCCGACAGGAAGCTTTCCGACCGCTCTGCCACCCATTTGACCGGCTTTTTGATCTTCTTGGCCGCTGCCAGCACCAAAGCCTCTTCGCCGTAGTGATAGATTTTCGACCCAAAGCCGCCGCCCACATCGGGGGCCACGACTTGCAGTTTGTTTTCCGGAATACCCAGCACAAAGGCCGCGACCAGAAGGCGCGTTAGGTGGGGGTTCTGGCTGGTGGTGGTCAGCTTGTAATCGCCCGTGCCCGGATTGTACTCGCCGATCGAGGCGCGCGGTTCCATGGCGTTCGGGATCAGGCGGTTGTTGACCAGTTCCAGCGTGGTGACATGGGGGGCAGCCTTGATGGCGGCATCCACTTTCGCGCGGTTGTCTTCGATCCAGCCCCAGTCAAAGCACTGGTTGTCGGCGATCTCGTCATGCACGCGGTTCGAGCTGTCGGCCAAAGCTTGCGCCATGTCGATGATGGCGGGCAGTTCTTCGAATTCAGACGCGTCTGCCACGGCTTGGGCGGCGTCTTTGGCTTCCATATAGGTTTGCGCGATCACGGCGGCGTAAGCGTCGCCCACATGGCGCACCTTGCCATGTGCCAGAACCGGACGCTTGGGTTCTTTCATCGGCGAGCCGTCGCGCGAGCCAATGAACCAGCCAGCCGGATTGCCGCCCACGTCTTTGAAATCTTCGCCGGTGAACACGGCCAGAACGCCCGGCATCCCTTCGGCTGCGGCAGCGCCCACCGATTTGATCCGCGCATGGGCCATGTTAGAGCGCACAAAGACCGCATAGGCTTGGCCGTGTACGTTCACGTCATGGGTGTAATTGCCCGCCCCGGTCAGGTAGCGGATGTCTTCGGTGCGTTTGGCTTCCGCGCCAATTCCGAAATCCTTAGCCATCTTGATCCCCTCCCTTATTCGGCAGCAACGGCGGCGACATCCTGCCCAGAGGCAGCCATCACGGCCTTGACGATGTTATGATACCCCGTGCAGCGGCAGATATTGCCCTCTAGCCCGTGGCGCACGTCGGCCTCGGTCGGCTTGGGATTGTTGGCCAGAAGCGCTGCCGACGACATCACCATGCCGGGGGTGCAAAAGCCGCATTGCAACCCGTGGTGGTCTTGGAACGCTTGCTGGATCACCCCAAGGCTGCCGTCTGCATTGGCCATGCCTTCGATCGTGGTGACTTTCGATCCGGCCACGTCCTGGGCAAAGACCGAGCAGCTTTTCACGGCCACGCCGTCGATATGCACCACGCAGGCCCCGCACTGCGAGGTGTCGCAGCCGATATGGGTGCCCGTCAGGCCAAGCCCTTCGCGCAGGTAAGAGGAGAGCAGCGTGCGCCCCTCGGTTTCGGCCGAGACGGATTTTCCGTTCACGGTCATCGTTACTTTGGTCATCTTATCCTCCCTGATTGCTTAAAGGTTCAGCCGATCAAACGGCGGAACCAGCCTTTTTTCGGTGTGTCTTGGGTGCCTTCGTCGGCAGATGCGTCTGCGGCGTCAACCGGGGCCTCTTGCTCGGGCCCTTCGATGGCGGATTGGAAGCGGTTGAAAAACTCTTCCGCAAGGTTCTTGGCAAAGCCATCAATGATGCGGCTGCCCAGTTGGGCGATCTTGCCCCCAACCGAGGCGTCAACGTCATAGGTAAGCTTGGTGCCAGCGCCCTCGGCCGTCATGGTCACAAAGGCCCCGCCCTTGGCAAAGCCCGCAACCCCGCCCTTGCCTTCGCCGGTGATGCGCAGGCTGTGGGGTTCGTTCATCTCGGACAGGGTGACAACACCGGTAAAGCGCGCTTTGACCGGACCTACTTTTTGTACCACGACGGCTTCGAACCCGTCGGTTGGTGATCCTGTCAGGCTTTCGCAGCCTGGAACACAGGCCTGCAAGACCTGCGGGTTCAAGACCGCAGCCCAAACTGTCGCAGGGTCGGCTGCGATGTGCCGTTCTTCGGCAAGCTTCATGAAACCCCTCCCTGGGCGTCGTGTGCCTATGGTCTGTGATTGCGGCGCGTTAGACGCAATTTTGCCACGATATCGACACAATTCTTGCCCTACGGCGAAGAACCTGTCGACAGCACTCTTCAAATCTGTCGCAATTTTGCGACAGATCGGCGGAAAATCTCTGTAGCGGGTTCGACCTTGGGCCTAAGCGCCCACGTCGGGGGCCTCTTGCATCTGAACAGCGTTGATGCGCCAGCCTTCGGGGCGTTCGATCATCTGGTAATCCAGCCAAAAGCTGCGCCCTTTGGCATCGGTCACGCGCACGCGCTGCCAATAGGCCCCCCCGATAAAGCGCAGATCCAGCATGGCGACGTCGGCGGGGCGCCAAACCATCGGATACCCCTCGCGCACCATTTTGCCAAAGGCTTCGGGCGAGCCGAACAGGGCGTGGATATTGGGCGAGGCGAAGGTGAAAGCGCGGGCGAAATCGTCGGCCTCAAACGCCTCGATCTGGGCGAGGATGGTCGCTTGGATCTGCCCCTCTTGGGCTGAGGCGGGGCAGGCGAGTAGAAACAGCGCAAAGGCGGTGGGGATAAGGCGCATGGGGCAGGCTCCGCTAAGACCACCTGCCAAAGCTAGACCGCGCAGCGCCTGTGTCAAACCCAAGGGAAAGGCGCGCGGCGGCCCCGAGGCGGGGGGGCTACGCGCCCCCCCGCACCCCCTGCCTGTGGGTTAGGCGATAAGGTCGCCGTTCAGGGCCTTGTCGATCAGGGCGATGGTTTCTGGCACCCCGTACAGCGCGATAAAACCGCCAAAACGCGGGCCTTCAGACGCGCCCATCAGCACCTCGTAGAGCGCCTTGAACCAGTCGCGCAGCGGATCGAAGGCGTGGTCTTTGCCCACGGAATAGCAGGCGGTTTGCAGGCTGTCTTCGTCTGTCGCCCCGTCCCAAGCCGCCAGACGGGCGCGCAGGTCAAGGATGGCTGTGCGTTCGGTATCGGTCGGCAGGCGGTAGGTGCGGTTCGGCGCGATCTTGTCGTTGAAATAACGCAGCGCAAAGCCTGCGGCGGCATCCAGATCGGGGTGGGTTTGCGGGCTGGCGTCGGGGGCGTATTTCTTGATGAACCCCCAAAGCCCTGCGGCATCCTTGGCCCCCGCGACCGAGGCGAGGTTGAGCAGCATGGCAAAGCTGACGACCATCTTGGACTCGGGCACATGACCGCCATGGATGTGCCACACCGGATTGTTGACTTGCGCGTCGATGTCTTGGGTCGAATAGGCTTTCAGCTGCTGGTGGTATTCATCGACCGCTTTGGGGATCACATCCCACCACAGCCGCTTGGCCGTCTTGGGCTTTTGATACATGAAATAGGACAGCGATTCCGTGGCGGCATAGGTCAGCCATTCGTCAATCGTCAGGCCATTGCCTTTGGATTTGGAAATCTTTTGGCCCTCGAAATCCAAGAACAGCTCGTAGGTCATATGGTTGGGCGCACGGCCCCCCAGTGCGTTGCAGATGCCGTCATAGATCGGCGTGTTGGTGGAATGGTCTTTGCCGTACATTTCAAAGTCGACCCCAAGTGCCGCCCAGCGGGCGCCAAAGTCGGGCTTCCATTGCAGCTTTACGTTGCCGCCGGTGACAGGCAGCGTCCACTCGCGGCCAACTTCGTCGTCAAAGGTGATGGTGCCATCTTTGGCGTTCACCTCTTTCATCGGCACGTACAGCACGCGGCCGGTTTCGGGGTGGATGGGCAGAAAGCACGAATAGGTCTGCTGACGCTCTTCACGAAGCGAGGCCAGCATGATCGCCATGATCGCGTCATAGCGTTCGGCACACAGGCGCAGCGTGTCGTCAAAGCGGCCGGATTTGTAGAATTCGGTCGCGGAATAGAATTCGTACTGGAACCCGAACGTGTCCAAGAACCGCCGCAACATCGCGTTGTTATGGTCGCCAAAGCTGTTGAATTCGCCATAAGGATCAGGAACCGAGGTCAGCGGCTTTTGCATGTGCTGGCGCAGCATCTCTTGCTGGGGCACGTTTTCGGGCACTTTGCGCATGCCGTCCACGTCATCGGAAAAGCAAATCAGACGGGTGGGGATGTCTGAGATCACCTCGAACGCGCGGCGGATCATGGTGGTGCGCGCCACCTCGCCAAAGGTGCCGATATGCGGCAGGCCCGAAGGGCCGTAGCCGGTTTCAAACAGCACATAGCCCTTGTCATGCGCCTTGTGTTCGGTGCGTTTGAGCAAAGCGCGGGCCTCTTCAAAGGGCCAGGCTTTCGACTTCATCGCGGCGTCACGCAAGGTGCTCATCAGGGGATCCTCCAGCAAAGCGGCGCAATGCCGCCCTTGATCTGCGTCCTCTATTGCCCACCTGCCGTGGCGTCAATATTGTCAGGGGGAATTGCGAAAGGAAGACCCATGCTTGACACACCGCCCCCCTCGATGTCGCCGCCCGACGCGCTGATTGCGGTGATGATCGCCGTGTCGGCGGCAGACGAGCAGATGCGCACGACCGAATTGGTGGCCATGCAGCGCATCGTGCACCATTTGCCGGTCTTTGCCGATTACGACAACGACCGCATTCGCCTGATCGCGCAGACGGTCTTTGACCTGTTTGAGGAAGAAGACGGGCTGGCCGCCCTCTTCGGCCTGATCCGCGATGCGCTGCCCGAGCGGCTCTATGAAACTGCCTATGCGCTGGCCTGCGATGTGGCCGCAGCCGACGGCACGCTGCGCGAAGTGGAACTGCGCATGTTGGAAGAGGTGCGCGAGGAGCTGGCGATTGACCGCCTGCACGCCGCCGCCATCGAATGGGGCGCGCGCGTGCGGCATTTGCGGCCCTAAGGCAGGGTCTTTGGGGGGCAGCAAGCTGGGCAATCCTTGCGCTTAAAGATCACGGCCCATCAGGATCGCATCTACGCTTTGGCCCGCACCGCAGTAGTAGCCCTTGCGCCGTCCGGTGGGGGCAAAGCCTGCGGCGGTGTAAAGGGCGCGGGCGGGGTGGTTGGTTTCGGCCACCTCTAGAAAGGCGCTGGTAGCGTGGCGCTGCCGGGAATGGTCAAGAAAGTCTGCCACAAGGGCGCGGCCCACGCCCGCGCGGCGGGCGGCGGGGGCGACGGCGATGGTCAAAAGCGTGGCTTCGCCCGCCACCACTTGGCCCAGAAGAAAAGCGAGCGGCCGTGTCAGCGCAAAGGTGAAGGGGCTTGCAAGCGTCGCTTGCAGTTCGGCCTGCGACCAAGGTGCGGGCAGGATGAAGCTTTCGGCGTGAAGCAGCGCCATTTCGGCGGGGGTCATGGCAAGATCACCGGCGGCGGGTCAGACGGGGGGGCGGCATCGGCGCTGCGCAGGTAAAAGGGCGCAGGGCGGGGGGCATCTGTGGCGCTTTGGGCTTGCGCAAGGCGGGCAATCGCCTCGCACAGGGCATAGCGCGGCGGGGCTGCTTGGCCGGCGCAGTGGGCAGCAAGGGTGTCAGCGGCAAAGCCGATGCAGGTGGCGGGCGGCAGGGCGGGCAGGTTGGCAAGGTCAAGGATTTGGGCGGCAGGGCCATTTGGCAGGCCAAAGCCTTGCAGATAAAGCGCCCCCTTGCGGGCATCTAGGCTGGACAGGACCGCGCCCGCCGTGCCCAAAGCCTGCGCTTGCAGGGCTGACACCCCAAAGGCCGGAATACCCAACCCCAAAGCCAAGCCGCGCGCGGCGGCGACAGAAATGCGCACGCCAGTGAAATTGCCCGGCCCTGTGCCCACGCCGATCCGCGCCAGATCGCGCCAGCCGACACCCGCTTGGGCCAGCAGGTCAGCCAGCATCGGCATCAGATATTCAGCTTGGCCTTTTTCCATCGGCGCGTACCGTTCGGCCAGCAAGCGGTCGCCAGATACCAAAGCGGCGGCGCAATGCGCCGCCGATGTGTCAAAGGCCAGAACCAAACTGTCAGGCGGCAACAGGGCGCACCTCGGTGACCTCGGGGATATAGTGACGCAGCAGATTTTCGATGCCCATCTTCAAGGTCAGCGTGGACGAGGGGCACCCCGCACAAGCGCCTTTCATATGCAGATAGACCACCCCGCGGTCAAAGCCGTGAAAGGTGATGTCGCCGCCATCTTGCGCCACAGCGGGGCGCACGCGCGTGTCGAGCAGTTCTTTGATCTGGGTGATGATCGCGCCATCTGGGCCGTCATGCGAGGCATGGGCCGCAGCCTGTTCGCCTTCCAGCACGGGCTGGCCGGATTGGTAATGCTCCATCACGGCGCCCAAGATCGCGGGCTTGATGTGCTGCCAGTCAATGCCTTCGGCTTTGGTCACCGTGACAAAGTCCAGCCCGAAGAACACACCCGTCACGCCTTGCACCGCAAAGATGCGACGGGCGAGGGGGGATTTCGTTGCGGCTTCGGCATTGGGGAAATCGGCAGTGCCCACATCCAGCACGGCGAGGCCGGGCAGGAATTTCAGCGTCGCGGGGTTGGGCGTGGATTCGGTCTGGATGAACATGGGGCAACTCCTGACTGTTCCTGTCGGATATGCGCCTTGGGCAGCGTTAAGTCAAGGTTGGGCGGGTCAGGTCAAACCCGCCATGCGCCACAGCCTTAATCAGAAAAATAGCCATACATCTGCGCGATCACCGCCAAAGGCGTGACAGCTTGCGCAGGCACATGACGCAAGGCGTCTGGCCCGCCCTGAAGCACGACGGCGGTGTTAACGGGGGCGCGTTTGATCGGTGTGTGGTCGGACATGGTGGTTCCTTTATCATCCCCCCACACCCACGTAATGCACATGCTGCGCCGCAGAAACACCCAAACCGGCAAGGGGGCCATGCTGTCAGCGCATGGCCCCCAAAATCACCGTTCACTCAACGCCGCGCTCTTCGATAGCGGCAAACGCGCGGCTATAAGGGCATGACGATTCAGGCCGCAGCCGATGCGGCGTGCGTGGGTAAGACCACGATCTACCGCTGGCGGCCAAACAAAGCCGCACTGGCGGTGGACGCCTTTTTTGACGCCACACTCGAGACGCTGCGCCTGCCGCAAACCGCCTCGGCGCGGTGTTTGCCGCGATGCTGGGCGCGGCGCGGGGGGATGTGGTCTTGGCGCAGGCCTTGGGCGAACGCTGGCTGACCCCGCGCAGGCTTTGGGGCATGGCCCGCATGACCCGCGCTGCCGCCGAGGGCCAGTTGCGCGCCGGCGTCAGAATTCCCGCCGCCCTCGCCCTGCTGTACGGCCCGCTGTACACGCCGTTGCTGTTCGGCCAACCCGTGTCAGAGCCAGAGGCATTGCACGACACCCTGACCCTTGCGATCACAGCCGTCTTTTTGCCAGACCCAAAGCTTTCAGCGGAAAAACCCGTGCAAGACCCTGAAAACGGCTGAACCAGACGGCCAAGACATGGGCCAGACAGAGTTGCCAGATGGCGCCGTGTCTTTTTAGCTGATGCTTTCCAGCCGCTCTTTGCTCATATCCCCCGGCACGATGGTGATGGGTACGGGCAAGGTCCCCGCGCTGCGGGTAAGGGCGGTGACCAATGGGCCGGGGCCGGATTTTTCGTGGCTGGCCCCCAGCACCAGCACGCCAACCTGCGAGTCTTGGCGCACTTGGGCGAGGATCTCGACCTCGGGGTCGCCTTCGCGGATCACCAGTTCGGGGTTGATGCCGTGCCGGTCGCGCATCCATTTGGCGAAGACCTCAAAATGCGCTTCGATCCGCTCACGGGCTTCGGCGCGCATCAGGTCGGCCACACCCATCCAATGCTGGTATTCTTCCGGCGGGATGATCGACAGGATCTGCACCCCGCCTTGGGTTTTTGCCGCCCGCAGTGCGGCAAAGCGCATCGCGTTCAGGCATTCACGGGTATCATCCAGCACGACCAGAAACTTGCGCATGGGGATCTCCTTCGCCGCCCTTATCGCCTAAGCGGGCTGGGGATGACAAGCCTTTCCGGCAGGTCAGGACCGGCTGCTTGCGGCCCAATCCAGATACAGCGCGCGTGCTCGTTCTGTCATGGGGCGGTGGGGGTAGAGCGTGTCGTCAAAGGCAGACACGGCGGTGACTTTGGCGAAATTGCCTGACAAAAAAATTTCGTCGGCTTTGTGCGCGTCGTCAAAGGTCAAGACGGTTTCCACCACCTTGACCCCGTCAGCGCGCAGGTTGGCGATGTGACGGGCGCGGGTGATGCCTGACAGGAAGGTGCCGTTGGGAACGGGTGTAAAGACCACGCCGTCTTTGACCAAAAACACATTGGCTGTCGCACTTTCGGCCAGATTGCCCAAGGCATCGGCGACCAAGGCATTGCCGAAACCTTTGGCTTTCGCCTCGGTCAACATGCGGGCGTTGTTGGGGTACAGACAGCCCGCCTTGGCGTTGCAAACGGCATCTTCCAGCACGGGGCGGCGAAAGCGGGTGCGGGTGACGGTGGTGGCATAGGTCGGGCTTGGCATGGCGCATTCTTCCAGCGCGATGGCAAAGCCCGTGGCCCCCTGCTGCGGCGACACGCCCAGATCAGACCCGTGCAGCGCCCAATACATCGGCCGGATATAGACGGCTTGGCCGGGGGCAAAGTCGGCCAAACCGTCGCGGATCAGCGCCTCCATCACATCGGGGGCGCAGGTGGGGGTGATCATCAACGCTTCTGCCGAGCGGTTCAGGCGTGCACAGTGCTTGTCCAGATCAGGCACCAGCCCGTCAAACCGCCGCGCCCCGTCAAAGACCGACGAGCCCTGCCATATGCCGTGATCAGAGGCCTTCATCACCGCCAGATCGCCGTCATGCCAGCGCCCCTCAAAATAGGTGCGCACGGCGGTGGTTTGGGTGGTGATGGTCATGATGGCCCCCTAAAAGCCACAGTTAACCACCCGCCGCTGAAAAGCGAAAGAGGGTCAGCCCGCACGCCTTGCTGCCAAAAAAATGCCCCCGGCCTGAACAGGTCCAGGGGCTTAAGCCCGGTCAGTCAGTGGCCCAGCTGCGGGGACAGGCGCGGGCATCCGGGAAAGAGGCAGATGACTTCGCCGGTCAGTATCGGGAGGATTTGAATCGATTCCGTGACAGGGTGGCAGGGGGGATGGATCGGATTTGAACGACTAAAAAACCAGATATTTCGCAAAAAAACACGCCTTGGATGGCTGCCAAGGCGTGTTTGATAAATTCGGTCGGGCAGCGCCAACCCCGCAGAGCGATTCTCGCCCTGACAGGCAGGCGATTACACCGGCCGTGAGCGGATCATGCCCACGATGTCATAAACCTGTTCCAGCACGGGCCGCGCCATGGCATCGGCGCGCGCAGCGCCTGCGCCCAAGATGCGGTCAATCTCGGCGGGGTCTTTCATCAGGCGGTTCATCTCGGTCGTGATGGGTTCCAGCTTGGCCACGGCCAGATCGGCCAAGGCGGGCTTAAAGGTGCCAAACTGCGCCCCTGCATAGTCGGCGATCACTTGGGCGGGGGTATGGCCTGCCAAAGCGGCGTAGATATTGACAAGGTTCTTCGCCTCTGGCCGGTCTTTCAGCCCGTCGATATGGTCGGGCAGCGGGTCCATATCGGTCTTGGCCTTGCGGATCTTTTTCGAAATCGTGTCGGCGTCATCGGTCAGGTTGATGCGGCTTTGATCAGAAGGGTCAGATTTCGACATCTTCGCCGTGCCATCGCGCAGCGACATGACACGGGTCGCAGCCCCTTCGATCACCGGTTCGACCACGGGAAAGAAGTTGACCTTGTAGTCGTGGTTGAACTTGATCGCGATGTCACGGCACAGTTCCAGATGCTGCTTTTGATCCTCTCCGACCGGAACATGGGTGGCCTTATAGGCCAAAATGTCTGCCGCCATCAGCGAGGGATAGGCGAACAGCCCAAGGCTGGCCGCCTCGGCATCTTTGCCGGCGGTTTTGTCTTTCCACTGGGTCATCCGGCTCATCCACCCCATCCGCGCGATGCAGTTGAAGATCCAGCCCAGCTCGGCATGGGCGGTGACTTGGGATTGGTTGAACAAGATCGAGCGCGCCGGATCAATCCCCGCCGCAATAAACCCCGCCGCCGCCTCGCGGGTTTGGTGGCGCAGTTTGACGGGGTCTTGGAAGACGGTGATCGCGTGCATATCGACGAGGCAATAGACCGTCTCGATCCCCTCGTCCTGCTTTTCCACAAAGCGCTTGAGCGCCCCAAGGTAATTGCCCAAGGTCAACCCGCCCGACGGCTGGATGCCCGAGAAAATGCGGGTCGGGAAAGCGGCGGATTTGGTCAGAGGCGTTTGGACCGGCTCGGACATGATAGCTCCATCTGGCGAAAGGTGACGATTGCCCTTATCTGTCCCCACAGCGGGCGTCAATTGCGCCCCCCCCGAAAGCCATCTGCATATCAGGTCCCAAAGCACCACGTACCATCGAAAGACAAAGGCCCCCGACCTTTCGGAAGGGAGCCTTAATCAGACCACGCATTTGACTTGTTATCGCCGTTCAGCGTGGCCACCCCTTGCGAGGTTTTGAGGCTCGCCTGCGCAACCACGCCCGAGCTAACGGCTTGATCATAAGGATCGTGCTGCTGTGCGTCAAGGTTTGAACCGCAGCGCACGCAGGATTGTCGCGCGTATTTGATCAAATTGTGCCTCTGTCACCTTTGGCTTCAAATAGGTTCGCCGTCCCTCTTCCCCCCTGCTTGTTCGAAGAAGATCAAGCCGCGCATAAGATACCGTTGCCAGCATATCAGCCTTAACCCACCACTCGAGCTGGCCGTCAAATGGGGGTGGGAGTCGCTCGGTCAAGGTTATCTCGCACTGGTAGTCACAATTCGGTGGGGCAGGTGTTCCGCTGAGCGGAACGAGGGTTGCCAGCTTGCTTCGGTTTGGCAGCCGCCCGACGATAACAACCGATGGCCTGCGCTTGACCATTTCGGGCGGTTTAAATCCACCGAGGTCGAAGTCGCAAATGACGATGGTTTTGCGGTCTACAGGATGTTCAATCGGCAATTTTCTTCTTTCTATACGTCTCGCGCAGATTAAATCAGGCTTACGGCAGCAACCAAGATCGCTAAAACGGTTTTCTGCTTGCACTTGTGCCACCGAAAACTCTCTATCCCAACAGAAATCATGGGCTGCGCACCGTCTTGATGTCGGATTTATGCGCAAACGATTCCGCGAGCCACCGCCGCGCTGATCGGTATCAGTTTGCTTTCCAGCGGGCAGATTGATGCGCTACAAGGGTCAAGACTTTGCAACTTGGCAAAGATCCCGACCCGATAAGAGGCGCCATGTCAGACCAAACCCAAGCCCCGCTCAACCGCCTGCCTGCCATCACTTGGGCGTTAGCCCTGCCCATGATCGCGATGGAGGTGGTGGTGAATGCTGCCGCGAACGGGCTGGTGGGCGGGCCGGCGGGGATTGGTTGGCGGTCGCAAGCCATTCAGGATTTCGCCTTTTCGCCGGATTATCTGCGCCAAATGCTGATCCTGTGGCAGTTTCCGCTGGATGGGCTGTATCGGCCTTTCACCTACGGCATCGTCAACACCGACCTGACGCAGGCGCTGTTTGTGATCGTGATTTTGCTCGCCTTGGGCAAATTCGTGGGCGAGGTCTTTGCGTGGTGGGCGGTTTTGGCGGTGTTTTTGGCGGCGTCCCTTGCGGGGGCTTTGGCCTATACGGCAGTGCCTTTCACCCATGGTGGGCTGATCGGGGGATATCCGCCGGTTTATGGGTTGATCGGGGCCTTTACCTATATCCAGTGGATGCGCGCCGCAGGGGCCGGCGCGGCACGACTTCGCGCCTTTCGGTTGATCGGCTTTTTGATGGGCTTTCGCCTTGTCTTTGGCATTGTGACGCTGGTGTCTTACGGCTTTGACCAAAGCCTAGGCTGGGATTGGACAGCAGAGCTTGCCGGATTTGCCACGGGGTTCTTGCTGTCTTTCGCCGTCAGCCCGGGTGGGTGGGGCAGGGTCTTGGCGGCTATCCGTGCGCGTTAGGCCCGTCTGCGCAAGGCGGCGAAGTCTTTGAGCTTAAACGCCCCCAAAGCCGTGCCTGCGGCGAAATAGGCCACGATCCCCACGGCGCACAGACCCATCAGCGCCAGATAGCGCCAAAAGGCCAAGTGCAACACCGGAGTCATGGCCCAAGCGGCCCCCCACAAGACCGCCCCCATCACAGCGCAAGCGGCCATAATACGGGGCAAACGTTGCAAAAACCGCGCGTCAAACCGCGCCTCTGGCCCCATGCGGCGCGATCCTAGCCACAACTGGCCGACCATGACCCAGCCCGACAAGGTTGTGGCCCAAGCGGCGGCGGAAAACCCCAGATAGGGCAGCATCCCCACCGCCATAGCGGCATTGGTGATCATTGACACAACGGCATAGCGAAAGGGGCTGCGGCTGTCTTCGCGGGCGTAAAACAAGGGCTGCAAGACTTTGTGCAGCACAAAGGCGGGCAGGCCCACGCCGTAAATCGCCAGCACAAGGGCTGTGGCCGTGGTGTCTTGGTCGCTAAAGGCGCCGCGTTCATACAAAACGGAACACAAGGGTTCGGCCAGCACGGCCAGCGCCACGGCGGCGGGCAGGGTCATGGCCAGCGCAAACTCTGCCCCGCGGTTGAACGAGGCGCGGCCCCCTTCTGCATCGCCCGCCCGCAAACGCCGAGACAGGTCGGGCAACAACACCGTGCCAATCGCAATCCCCACCACGCCCAAGGGCAATTGATACAGCCTGTCGGCATAAGACAGCCACGCCACCGCGCCTTCGGTAAAGCTGGCCACTTGCCGACCCACCAGCAGGTTGATCTGCACCACCCCGCCCGCCAGCACGGCAGGCCCTGCGATCATCGCCAGACGCGCCAAATCCGCCGTCCAGCGTGGGATGCCAAAGGTGAAGCGATAGCCGATCCTGCGCGCTGACACCCACGTGAAGGCCAGTTGCGCCACCCCCGTCACGGGCACGGTCCACGACAGGGTCAGCCCCATATCCCATCCGGCCCAAACTGCCACCGCCATCGCAGCGATAAAGACCAAGTTCATCAAGACCGGCACAAAGGAGGCTTCGGAAAAATGCCCATGCGTGGTCAAAATGCCCGACAACAGCGCCACGAGCGAGATGAACAGGATATACGAAAACGAAATCTGGCCGAAGGTCACCGCCAGATCAAACCGCTCGCCGCTAAAGCCTGACGCCATAGCCCAGACCAGCCAAGGCATGGCCAGCGTGCCGATCACAGTAAAGGCCAACAAAAGCGTCACCATGCCGTTCCACGCATCGCGGGCAAAGCCTGCGGCATCCTCGCCGCCTTCCAGCTTTTTGGCGAACATCGGCACAAAGGCCATGTTGAACGCGCCTTCAGCAAAGAAGCGGCGGAACATGTTGGGCAGGGAAAAGGCGACCAAGAACGCCTCGGCCACGGGGCCGGTGCCCAGATAGGCCGCCATCATCACATCGCGGGCAAAGCCTGTGCCGCGCGAAATCAGTGTCCAACCGCCCACGGTCAGAATGTTGCGGACAAGCGATTGCGGTTTCATTCTATCCTTGCGCCCGTTCGGCCCCTTCGGCAATCGCCTGCCGCAGCTTGCGGTCGAGGTTTTCCTGCCGGTTCTTGGCGTGCAGCTTCAGGCCGAACATGTCTTTGACATAAAACGCATCGACCACCTGCGCCCCATAAGTCGCAATCACAGCAGAGGCAATATAGATGTGATTGGCCGCCAAGGTGCGGGTCAGATCGAACAGCAGGCCGGGCCTGTCGCGGGTGTCGACCTCGATGATGGTGTAGATTTCAGAGCCTTCGTTGTCGAAGGTGATATGGGTGGGAAAGCGAAATTCGCGGTCGCGTTTTTTCACCTTGTCGCGGTCGGCAAGGGCGGTGCGCGGGCGCACCTCGCCCTTAAGCGTCTTGTCGATCATCGCCTGCAAGCGTTGCAGTTTTGAAACTTCGTAAGGGTGACCTTCGATATCTTGCACCCAAAACACCGCCGTGGCGTAGCCGTCTTTGGATGTATAGGTCCGCGCATCGACCACATTGGCCCCCACCAATGCCAAAGCCCCCGCAAGGCGCGAGAAGATGCCCGGATGATCCACCAGCGCAAAGCAGGCGCGGGTGGCATCGCGGGTCGGTTCGGGGTGTAGATCGATGCGGATTTCGTCGTTGGGCAGGTCTAGCAGCAGGCGGGCAAAGGCTTCTTGGGTGTCTGTGCTTAGCCCGTGCCAATAGGGGTCGTAGTGGCGGGCGGTTTCGCGGGTGACTTGTGCCTCGTTCCACTCTGACAGGCGGGCGCGCAGAGCGCTGCGGCTGTCTTCGACGGCACGTTCGCGGCTGATCGTCTCTAGCCCGCCTTCCAGCGCCTCGGCGGTCAGGGTGTACAACTGGCGCAGCAGCATGGCTTTCCAGTTGTTCCACGTGCCCGGTCCCACGCCGCGAATGTCGCACACGGTCAGAACCGTCAGCAAATCCAGCCGCTTGCGGGTTTCCACCGCCTTGGCAAAATCGCGCACCGTGCGCGGGTCGCCCACATCGCGCTTTTGCGCCATGTCAGACATCAGCAGGTGATAGCGCACCAGCCATTCCACCGTTTCGGTTTCTTCCGCCGAAAGCCCCAGCCGCGGGCAGATCCGCCGCGCCAGCTGCGCGCCGATGATCGAATGGTCTTCGGGACGCCCCTTGCCGATGTCATGCAAAAGCAAGGCGGCATAAATGATCCGCCGGTTCACCCCGTCTTTTAAGATGCCCGACACCACGGGCAATTCCTCGACCAATTCGCCGCGTTCGATCTGGGCAAGGCAAGACACGCATTGGATGATATGCTCGTCCACCGTGTAATGGTGATAGACGTTGAACTGCATCATCGCGACGATGTTTTCAAACTCGGGGATAAAGGCTGACAGCACCCCCAGTTCGTTCATGCGCCGCAGCGGGCGTTCGGGGTTGCCGTGATCCAGCAGCAGGCGCAGGAAGATTTGGGCAGCGGCTGGATCGTCGCGCATATGGTCGTCGATCAACGATAGGTTTGACGCCAAAAGCCGCATCATATTGGGATGCAGCAGATAGCCCGTGCGCAGCGCCTCTTCAAACACCCGCAGGATGTTCAGCGGATCGGACAGGAATTTCTGCGCATCCGCCGCATCCAGACGGCCTTGCACCAGTTTAAAGCCAGCCGCCACTTTGCGGCGGTTCAAAAAGCCGATGATGCGGGCTTCGGGCTTGGCGTGGCGGGCCTCTAGCTCGGTCAGGAAGATGCGGGTCAGCTCGCCCACGCGGGTGGCGTGGCGGAAATAATCCTGCATGAAATGTTCGACCGCCCGCCTGCCGCCATAATCGCGGTAGTTCATCCGCTCGGCCACTTCGACTTGCAGGTCAAAGGTCAACTGGTCGGTGGTGCGCTTGGTGATATAGTGCATATGGCTGCGCGCGGCCCATAGGAAGTTTTCGGCGCGCTGGAAGATGGCGAATTCTTCCGCCGTCAACAGGCCCGCGCCCACCAACCCCTCGGCCGAGGGCACGCGGTGCAAGTATTTGCCAATCCAATACAGCGTTTGCAGATCGCGCAGGCCGCCTTTGGCCTCTTTCACATTGGGTTCCAGCACATAGCGCTGCCCGCCTTGGCGTTTGTGCCGGTCGGCGCGTTCGGCAAGTTTGGCCTCAATGAACTCGCGCCCTGTGGTGCGAAACAGGTCTGACCAAAGCTTGTCGTCCAGCTCGGCGGCAAGGGCCTTGTCGCCGGTGATGTAGCGGTGTTCCAACAGCGCGGTGCGGATGGTGATATCCTCGCGCCCCAGCCGCAGGCATTCTTTTACGGTGCGGCTGGAATGGCCGACTTTCAGCTTCAGGTCCCACAGGATGTAGAGCAGCGTTTCAATCACGCTTTCCGCGCGGGGGGTGATTTTCCACGGGTATAAGAACAGCAGGTCCACGTCGGACTGCGGGGCCATTTCGGATCGGCCAAAGCCCCCGACAGCCAGCACGCAAAGGCGTTCGGCATCGGCTTTGATCTGCAACGGATGCAGCGCTTCACTCGCCTCAAAGGCCAGCAAAAGCAGCCCGTCGGTCAGGCGGGCTTGCGAGTGGATCAGCGGCAGCGCGTTGCGCGGATCGCGCGCAAAGGCGCGTTCCAACGTGGCATTGGCAGTGGCTTTCGCCTCGGCCAAAATGCGGGCCACTTGGGTGCGCGCGGTGCGGGTGTCAGGCTTGCCCGCGCAGGCTGCGGCAATCACGGGGCGCAGGGTGGCCAGATCCAGCACGCTGTCTTGGGGCAGCAACAGCGGCGCATCCCTGAGGGAAGGTTTGGCCGATGCCGCCGGCTCTGCGGAGGCCACTCTTAAAATCCGGCCCGACCCGGTGCCGATCCGCCGCCAAAGCTGCGTGGGGCCGGATCAATCACCGTGACTTGCTGGTTGACGATTTGCGCAACAGCCAAGCCCCGTTCGTTCATGCCAGAGGGCAGGAAGCGGAAGATGCCATTGACCCCCACAAAACCCGCGCCTTGCGTTAGGCCACTTGCGCTTAAACCAGCCGGACCGCCTTGCTTGACCAAGGCCCCGATGGCGGCCATGCCGTCATAGGCAAGACCTGCCGTTGCGTGGGGGGCGGCACCATAAGCGGCTTGGTAGCGAGAGTTAAACTGCTGCGCCAATCCGGGATCGGGCAGGGCAAACCACCCACCTTGCACACCGGGTTGGGTCAGGTTGGCGGCGGGAATATCCCAACGCGTCAAGCCAATGTACTGGGTGGTGGTCGGATCGACCCCGTTTTCCATCATCAACTGCGTCAACAACGGCAAAGCCCCGCCCGTGTCAGCGGTCAAGAACACCGCCTGCGCAGTAGAGGATTTGGCCGATGCGGCAATGTCGCTGACGGCCTGAACGATGCCGTTCTGGCTGAACTGGTAACTGCCCACGGCGGCAATTGCACCGCCGGCTGACACAACGGCAGACTGGATGGCGGATTTGCCCACCTCTCCGGCGGCGGTTTGGTCAGACACGACCATGATTCGCGTCAAGCCCTTGGTCACCGCGTACGAGGCTAAGCGGTTGGCCGTGCTGTCAAAGGTTTGTCCAAGGATAAACACATTGCCGCCTGCAATGGCGGGGTTGTTGGAAAAGCTCATGACAGCCACGCCCCGACCGGCGACAGCAGCGCCGGCCTTGCTTGCCTCGGCCCCGTAGAACGGGCCAAGGATAATCTCGGCCCCGTCATCCACGGCCTTGCTGGCCATGGCGGCGGCGGTGTCGGGGTTGGCGGCGGTGGCATAGACGCGCAGGTCAATCTGCACCGCGCCCAGGTCGGTGATCGCCATGCGAGCGGCATTTTCCAGACCGATGGCAATCAGATCATCGCTGGCCACCCCTGACCCTGAGGGCACCAACAAGGCCACCGCCACCGGCGTGCTGTTATAGGTGCTCGTCACCTGCCCCGAGGGCGCGTTAGACTCGCAGGCGCTGAGCAGGACCAAACTGGCCAAAGCGGCGGCCATATGGCACAGACGCGCACCAAGACGGGCGAAAAGGGTTGGCATCGAACACTCCTGACCTGCGGCGGGCGGCCGATAGGGCGGACATAAAACGCCCGATCCCCCTCGCCCCTTGACGCTGGCCAGAGTAAGCGGAACCACAGGTGATGTAAACTTGGGCTTAAGCGAAGGACGCAGATCATGAGCAGTTGGACCCAAAGCCCGAACGCCATCCAACCGGGCCTGCATTTTGTGGCAACGCCGATCGGGGCGGCCCGCGACATCACGCTGCGCGCTTTGGATATCTTGGCGGGGGCCGATGTGTTGGCCGCCGAAGACACCCGCACCCTGCGCCACCTGATGGAGATGCACGGCGTGGCGCTGAACGGGCGGATGGTGCTGGCCTATCACGACCACAACGGCGACCAAATGCGCCCGCGCTTGATTGAGGCGCTAAAGGCTGGAAAATCAGTGGCCTACGCGTCCGAAGCGGGCACGCCGCTGGTGGCGGACCCGGGCTTTCAACTGGCCCGCGCGGCGATTGATGCGGGGCTGACGGTGCTGGCAGCGCCGGGCCCTTCGGCGCTGTTATGCGCGCTGAGCGTGTCGGGCCTGCCCACCGACCGCTTCTTTTTTGCAGGCTTCTTGCCGCCAAAATCGGCGGCGCGCAAAACCGCGCTGCGCGAAGTCGCACAGGTGCCCGGATCGATCGTATTTTATGAATCTCCTAGAAGAATTGATGCCTGCCTTCGTGATATGATCGAGACACTTGGGGCAAATCGGCAGGCCGCTATCTGCCGCGAACTGACCAAGCGATTCGAGGAAATCGTGCGCGGCACCTTGGGCGAGCTGTCCGATAGCCTGGCCGGGCGGGATTTGAAGGGGGAAATCGTGGTGGTGGTTGACCGGGCCGATCCGGTGCAAGCCGATGCCCAAACTGTCGAGGATGCCTTGCGCGAAGCGTTGAAAACCCAGTCCAGCAAAGATGCGGCGGCCCAAGTGGCCCAAGCTTTCGGCCTGACCCGCCGCGATTTGTATCAACTGGCCCTGTCTTTGGGGCCCCGCCCATGACCCGCGCCGCGCGGGGAAAGACATCTTATCACGCCGGCCTTGCCGCCGAAGATCAGGTGTCGCAGCTGTACGACCGCTCTGGCCGCCCCGTCATAGCGCGGCGCTGGCGTGGCAGCATAGGCGAAATTGATTTGATCGTTCGCGAAGGCGACACCGTGGTGTTCATCGAAGTCAAGAAAAGCAGCACCCATGCTTTGGCCGCCGAACATCTGACGTGGCCGCAACAACGCCGCATCATGGCCACCGCGTCAGAATTCGTGGGCAGCGAACCCGCGGGCCAATTGACTGACATGCGCTTTGACGTGGCCTTGGTCGATGGGCAGGGCCGAATCGAAATCATCGAAAACGCCCTTGCTGCGTAAGCGGCGTTCACCTGTTCAATTGCATCTGGCGGCAGGCTGGGTCATTTAGGGTGCCAGATCAAGGAGACGGTCATGGCCCTTAAAGTTGCTTTGCAGATGGATCCCATCGGATCTGTGAATATCAATGGGGATAGCACCTACCGCATCGGGTTAGAGGCCGAGGCGCGCGGGCATAGTTTGTTTTACTATGCGCCCGACCGTCTGGCCTATGTCGAGGGTCGCGTGATCGCGCGGGGCTTTCCCATCACGCTGCGCCGCGAGCTTGGCAACCATGTGACCTTTGGCCCTGAAACCGAGGTGGATCTGGCCGATATGGATGTGGTCTGGCTGCGCCAAGACCCGCCGTTTGACATGGGCTATATCACCACCACCCATTTGTTGGACATGATCCATCCCAAGACCTTGGTCGTCAACGACCCCTTCTGGGTGCGCAACTGCCCCGAGAAGCTGTTGGTCCTGCAATTTCCGGAACTCACCCCGCCCACCGCGGTCTCTCGCGATCTGGCCACGATTCGCGCATTCAAGGCCAAGCACGGCGACATTATCCTCAAGCCGCTGTACGGCAATGGCGGGGCGGGCGTCTTTCGGCTGGATCCGAACGATCGCAACCTGTCCAGCCTGTTTGAACTTTTCACCTCGATGAGCCGCGAGCCTTTGATCGTGCAGAAATTTCTGCCCGACGTGGCCAAGGGCGACAAGCGGATCATCCTTGTCGACGGCGAGCCTGTCGGTGCCATCAACCGCGTTCCCCAACCTGGTGAGACGCGCTCGAACATGCATGTCGGCGGGCGGCCGGAAAAGATCGGCCTGACCCCGCGCGATCTGGAAATCTGCGCCGCCATCGGCCCGACCTTGCGCGAAAAGGGGCAGGTTTTTGTCGGCATTGATGTGATTGGCAATTGGCTGACCGAGATCAACGTCACCTCTCCGACCGGCATTCAAGAGCTTGAGCGGTTTGACGGCACCAACACCGCCGCCCGCATCTGGGAAGTGATCGAGGCCAAGGTCGCCGCCCGCCGCTAGCCCTTGGCCGAAGAGCTCAGCCGATAGCTGACCGCCTCGGCCACGTGGGGCTGCTTGACCGTGGCGGCACCGTCCAGATCGGCGATGGTGCGCGCCACCCGCAAAATGCGGTGATAGCCCCGGGCCGTCAGGCCAAAGCGTTCGGCCACGCGGCCCAGCAGCGCGCGGCTTTCGGCATCGGGGGTGGCGATGTCTTCCAGCATCGCGCCTTCGCTGTCAGCATTCACCCGCACTTTGGGGTGGTCTTTGAACCGTGCTGCCTGCACCGCGCGGGCGCGGTCTACCCGTGCCGCCACCGTGGCCGAAGTTTCGCCTGTGGCGGGCAAATCAAGGTCGGTATAGGCCACCGGCGGCACATCAACCCGCAGATCGAACCGGTCCATCAAGGGCCCTGAAATCCGGCCCAAATACTCCTCGCCACACAGCGGCACCCGTGCGCAGGCGCGGGCGGGGTCTGTCATATAGCCGCATTTGCACGGATTTGCGGCGGCAATCAGCAAGAACCGGCAGGGATAGCGCACATGCGCATTCGCCCGTGCCACAACGATATCGCCCGTTTCGATCGGCTGGCGCAGGGTTTCCAGCACAGGGCGCGGGAATTCGGGGAATTCGTCTAAGAACAGCACGCCGTTGTGGGCCAAGCTGACCTCGCCCGGTTTGGCCCCCTTGCCCCCCCCCACAATCGCCGCCATTGACGCCGTGTGGTGCGGTTCGCGAAACGGCCGCGCGCGGTTGATCCCGCCTTCGCTGAGCAATCCGGCCAGCGAATGGATCATCGAGGTTTCCAGCGCCTCGCCCGCCGACAAGGGCGGCAAGATCCCCGCCATCCGTGCCGCCAGCATAGACTTGCCCGACCCCGGAGAGCCGATCATCAGCATATGATGCCGGCCTGCGGCGGCAATCTCTAGCGCCCGCTTGGCGCGTTCTTGGCCCTTTACATCGCGCAGATCGCGCCCCGCAGGGGCTGCCAGAACTTCGCCCGCTTGCGCTTGGGCCAAGGGTTGGCGTCCGGTGAAATGCGCCACCACCTCGCCCAAAGAGGCCGCAGCCCACACCGTGGTGGCCCCCACCCAAGCCGCCTCTGCCCCGCAGGCCTTGGGGCAGAGCAGGGCTTTGTCTTCTGCCGCCGCAGCCACCGCTGCAGGCAAAGCCCCCAGCACAGGCATCAACCGCCCATCCAGCGACAATTCACCCAAGCTGACCACGCCTTCGACCGCGTCCTTGGGCAAGATGTCAATCGCCGCCAGCACCGCCAAAGCAATCGGCAGATCGAAATGCGACCCCTCTTTGGGCATATCCGCCGGCGACAGGTTCACCATGATGCGTTTGGAGGGCAGGGCAATCGCCATCGCATTCAGCGCCGCCTTCACCCGCTCGCGCGCTTCTGACACAGCCTTGTCGGCCAAACCCACCACGCCGAAATAAGGCATCCCGGGGGCCACGGCGCACTGCACCTCGACCATGCGGGCGTCTACCCCTTCGAAGGCCACCGTATAGGCCACTGCCACCATGCCACGCCCCCCATTCCCAAGCCTAGCGATAGCGCGGGAATGCTTAACGAATGGTAAACCGCCCCTGCGCCGAGGTGCTAAACGCACCTCTTGCGTCAAACGGGGTGATCCCGCTTTAGGGGTGAAGCAAACCCATAAAGGCGGGCCACGCTTCGGGGTCGGCCACGGTCTTGTCGCGGCAAAAGGCGTTGCAAAAGCCAAACCTGCGGCCGCTCATCTCTAGCACATGGGTCACGGGTTGGCCGGAATAGGGGCAGGCGGTGTTTTCGGCCTGCGTGCCGCTGACGGCGCGGGCCGCCAGAGGCTGCGGGCCGGGCCAAGGGCGTTGCGGCCAATCGCGGCGGTAAAAGTCTTGATCAGCCCCATCGACCTGCGCCATAGCCCGCCAGCGGCGAAAGGACGGGTGGGCCAAATGGGCTTGCACATAGTCCATCGCCGGGGCGGACACGGGCAGGTTATAGCCTGCAATGCGCGCAGCAACCGGTGCAAAAAAGGCATCGGCTGCGGAATAGTCGCCTGCAAGCCACACGCCACCCGTCTGCGCCTTGCCCCAAGCCCAGATGGTTTCCAGCCGCGCCAGATCGGCCAAGACCGCCTCGCTCGGTGCGCAATCGGTGTAGCTGACGCGCAGGTTCATCGGGCAATGGCTGCGCAGCGCGCCAAAGCCTGCGTGCATCTCGGCCGCCAGCACGCGCGCCACGGCCCGCGCCTTGGGCTCTTGCGGCCATATCCCTGCCTGCGGATGGCGCGAGGCGAGTTCTTCGGCGATGGCAATGGTTTCTGGCACCACAACCCCGTCGGGCGTGCGCATCGTGGGCGCCGTCTTGGCCGGAGGATAATCGCGCAGCATATTGGGCAGCGCATCGCTGTACAGCCGCGCCAGATGGGTTTTCACCGGAATGCCAAAGGCATCAAACAGCAACCAGCCGCGCAGCGACCAACTGGAATAGGCGCGGTCGCCGATCACAAGATCATATGTCATGTTATATCCTTCCCTTACAAACCAGCGTTAAATGCGTGGGGCAAACGCCCCTTCAAGACCATGGGCAAGCCTGCCATCACCCCGACCACCAAGCCCGCCGCCGCCGCGATCTGCTGGTTCAGCCGCCCCTGATGGTCACGAAAGGCGCGGGCAAGGGCGTTGTCGGGCACAATGCCCCAGCCCACCTCGTTTGACACCACGACCACCGGGGCCTTGCAGGCGGTCAGGGCGGCCAGAAGTGCGGCGCACTCTTGGGGCATGTCAGCCTCGGCCAGCAACACATTGGTCAACCACAAGGTCGCACAATCCAGCAAAACCACGTGATCGGCAGGCAGGGTGGCCAAAGTGGCCGCCACATCGCGGGGCACTTCGTGGGTGATCCAGTCTGCCCCGCGGTCGTCTTGGTGGGCTGCGATGCGGGCGCGCATTTCCCCGTCCCATGCTTGGGCTGTGGCGATGTAATGGCGCGGTCGCCCGCTGGCCAGAACCAAGCCTTCGGCCAGCCGCGATTTGCCCGACCGCGCGCCGCCCACAACCAAGCTTAGGCTTGGTAATTTTATGTCGTGGTGTGATCCAATCATGCTTTGGCCCCGTACCATAGTTAATCAATTCGGGCAAATGCCAAGCCCCGGATCGCCGTTGATCAATTTGGGACACCCACCATGGCTCAAGAACAATTTGCTGACATCCGGCTGACCACGAAAGCCCGCGCCGCCGCCCTGCTGGGGGCCGAGCAAGAGGCGGCCTTGGCCCGCGCATGGCGCGACACCCGCGATAAGGCGGCGTTGGATACATTGATCACGGCCTACATGCGCTTGGCTCTGTCGATGGCCGCGAAGTTTCGCCGTTACGGGGCCGCCATGCCCGATCTTACGCAAGAAGCCGCCATGGGCCTGATGAAAGCCGCCGAAAAGTTCGACCCCGATCGCGGCGTGCGCTTTTCGACCTATGCGATGTTCTGGATCAAAGCGCAGTTGCAAGACTATGTGATGCGCAACTGGTCGATGGTGCGCACAGGGTCCACCACCTCGCAAAAGTCGCTGTTTTTCAACATGCGTCGGGTCGAGGCGCGCTTGGTGCGCGAAGCTGCCGCCGAAGGCCGTGTGCTGGAAGGCCAAGATCTGCGCGAGGCTGTGGCGCTGGAACTGGGCGTGCCCTTGGGCGATGTGGCGATGATGGATGGCAGGCTGTCGGGGTCTGACGCCTCTCTGAATGCCACGCAGGCGTCGGATGAAGACGGGCGCGAATGGATCGACGTGCTGGAAGATGAATCGACCCAAGCCGCTGATCGCTTTGCCAGCACCCATGACCGCGCTGTTTTGCGCGATCATCTGACCTTTGCCTTGAACACGCTGTCCCCGCGCGAGCGGATGATTGTGCGCGAACGCCAACTGGTCGAAGCGCCGCGCACGCTGGAATCTTTGGGATTGGAACTGAAACTGTCCAAAGAGCGGATCCGCCAGCTTGAAGCCGCAGCCTTTGCCAAACTGCGCCGCGCTTTGGAAGCGCAAGGCGCATCGCCGCGCGAGTTCTTGCGCTAGGCTTGGGTTTTGCGCGCCAAGGGTTGAGTTCGCGCAGCGTGGCCCGTAACCTTGCGACATCCAAGGGGGCCTCATGCTAACGGGCAAACGCGTTCTACTGATTATCGGCGGCGGGATATCTGCTTATAAGGCGCTGTCGCTGATCCGCCTTTTGCGGGGGCAGGGATGTGCTGTCACCCCCGTGCTGACCCAAGCCGGCGCGCAGTGTGTCACGCCCTTGTCAGTCTCTGCCCTCGCAGGCCAAAAGGTGCACAGCGCCCTGTTTGATCTGACCGAAGAGGCCGAGATGGGCCATATCGAACTGTCGCGCAGTGCCGATCTGATCGTGGTCGCACCGGCCACGGCGGACCTGATGGCCAAGATGGCGGCGGGCCGCGCGGATGATCTGGCGTCAACCCTGCTTTTGGCGACCGATACGCCCGTGCTTCTGGCCCCCGCGATGAATGTGCGCATGTGGCAGCACCCCGCCACCCAGCGCAATCTGGCCACCTTACGCAGCGACTCTATCCGCTTTGTCGGCCCTGACGCCGGCGAGATGGCCTGCGGCGAACATGGCCCCGGCCGCATGGCCGAACCCGAGGCGATCTTGGCCGCCATTCGCGCGATGCTGGTGCAGGGGCCGCTAGCGGGGCAGCATGTGATCGTCACCTCTGGCCCCACGCATGAGGCGATTGATCCGGTGCGCTACATCGCCAACCGCTCGTCCGGTGCGCAAGGTGCGGCGATTGCGGCGGCTTTGCGCGATCTGGGGGCATCGGTGACCTTTGTGACGGGGCCAGCCGTTGTTCCCCCGCCGGACGGCGTGCGGGTGGTGGCGGTTCAAACCGCCCAAGAAATGCTGGCAGCGGTCGAGGCGGCTTTGCCCGCGCGGGCGGCTGTTTTTGCGGCAGCCGTGGCGGATTGGCGGGTGGAAAACGCGTCGACCTCAAAGGTGAAGAAAGACGGCAGCGGCCAAGCCCCCGCGCTGCGGTTTGTCGAAAATCCCGACATTCTGGCGACGATTTCGCGCGGCGACACCCGCCCCGCTTTGGTGGTTGGCTTTGCCGCTGAAACCGATGACGTGCTGGCCCATGCCCGCGCCAAACGCCTGCGCAAGGGGTGTGACTGGATCGTGGCGAATGATGTCTCTCTCCACACCGGCATCATGGGCGGGTCGGAAAACAGCGTGACCTTGATCACCGCCACGGGCGAGGAAACGTGGCCCCGCATGGCCAAGAATTCTGTCGCGGCGCAGTTGGCGGCGCGCATCGCTCAGGCGTTGCAGCATGACTGACGCGCCCCTGATCCAACTGCTCTGGGAAGATTGGGCCGACCAGACCCTGCCCTTGCCCGCCTATGAAACGGCAGGGGCTGCGGGGGCCGATCTGCGCGTGAACCTTCGCCCCGAGGACCGCACCTTGGGCCTTGTGCTGGGACCCATGGCGCGGGCGATTTTTCCCACCGGTCTGCGGCTGGAAATCCCTGCGGGCTACGAGGTGCAAATCCGCCCCCGTTCTGGCCTTGCCGCCAAGTTTGGCCTGATCATCCCCAACGCTCCGGGCACGATCGACAGCGATTATCGCGGGCCTTTGGGGGTGATTTTGGCCAACCTTGGGGCTGACCCTTACACCATCCGCCACGGCGAGAGGATCGCGCAAATGGTGGTGGCCCCCGTGGTGCAGGCCCGCTTTGCGGTGGTGGCGGCCTTGGGCCAAACCGCGCGCGGCGATGGCGGCTTTGGCTCGACAGGTCGCCAATGATCGGGATTTTGCTGTTGATGGCTGGGCTTTGGGGCTTGGGCGCTGTGTTTCGCACCCCCCGCCGCGCGCGCCTTTTGGTCGTTTCGGTGCTGTGGGGTGCGGCGGGTTTGGGCTTGGCCGCGCTGCCCGCAGGCCACCCGCTGCGTAAGGTTTTGGGCGAGGATCTGCGGGTTTGGGCGGCGTTGACGCTGCTGGCTCTTTTGGGCTTGGGCTATGGGGTGCTTGTCTCGCGCCTGAAGGCGCGGGCAGAGGTTTCAAAGCCCAAGCCCGCCCCCACGCCCACCTTTTCGCCCGAAGAGCTGAACCGCTACGCCCGCCACATTATGCTGCGCGAAATCGGCGGGCCGGGGCAAAAGGCGCTGAAAAATGCGCGGGTTTTGGTGATTGGGGCGGGGGGGCTTGGCTCTCCGGCGCTGTTGTATTTGGCTGCGGCGGGGGTGGGCTGCATCGGGGTCATGGACGGAGATGTCGTCGATGCCAGCAATTTGCAGCGCCAGATTATCCATAAAGACAAAGGCATTGGCCTTGCCAAGGTGCAATCGGCGCGCGACGCCATTCTTGCCCTGAACCCCTATGTCACCGTGCGCCCCTATCAGCGCCGGTTTGACGAACACACAGCCACAGTCTTGCAAGACTACGATCTGGTGCTGGACGGATCCGATAATTTCGACACGCGCTATCTGGTCAACAAAATGGCCGCACAGGCGGGTGTGCCGCTGATCTCTGCCGCCATCACCCAGTGGGAGGGGCAGATATCGCTGTATGATCCTGCCCACGGCACCCCCTGTTATGAATGCATCTTCCCCGACCGCCCCGCGCCGGGCCTTGTGCCCACCTGTGCCGAGGCGGGCGTGGCGGCCCCCCTGCCCGGGGTGATCGGGGCGATGATGGCGATGGAGGCTGTTAAACACCTCACCGGCGCGGGCCTAACCCTGCGCGGGCGCTTGCTGATCCATGATGCGCTTTACGCCGAAACGCGGGTGATCGAAATCACCCGCCGCCCCGACTGTGCCGTGTGCGGTGCGCACCCCTGAAGCGCGTTTAGCCGATCTTGTAGCTAGATGCCGTCACCCCGCCAAAGACATTGGCGTCGTGATAGACCCTTACAGCCACGTCATCCTCTGCCGCGCCCAAAGCGGCAAACAGCGGCACAAGGTGGTCTTCTTGCGCGTGGCAGGTGCGGGCATAGGGTGCGCTTTCCCAATTCATCAGGGCTTGGGTGCGTGCCTTGCCGGTCTTTGCCATAGCATCGTCCAACCACGCATCAAAGGCGGCAGAGGGCACCTTGGCACCCGGCCCGAACAGGCGCAGGTTGTGGTAGCTTAGACCCGATCCCACGATCAAAACCCCCTCGTCGCGCAATGGCGCCAGCGCGCGGCCAAGGGCGAAATGGGCGGCTGGATCATAGCCGTGCTGCAACGAGACTTGATAGATCGGCACATCGGCCTTGGGATACATCACATAGGCGGGGGCAAAAGTGCCGTGGTCAAAGCCGCGCTTGGGATCAAGGCTGACGGGCAGGCCCGCCGCCGCGATCAGGTCAGCGGTGCGCTGGGCGATCTGCGGGGCACCGGGGGCGGGGTAGACGATCTTGTAGGTTTCGGGCGGAAAGCCACCGTAATCATACAGCATCCCGGGGGCGGGCGATGTCATGACGGCAAAGCTGTCCGCCTCCCAATGGCCCGAGATCATGCAGATGGCTTTGGGCACCGTGCCAATCTCGGCTGGCATTCGCGCCAGCGACACCTCAAGGCTGGCCAGCATCTGGCGCATATTGGGGATCCAAGGCCAAGGCCCGCCGCCGTGCGAGATGAAATAGGTGGGAAGTCGGGCCATGGGGGTCTCCTTTCAGGGTATGGCATAGATGGCCCTGCGTGTGGCCGCGCACAAGGTGCAGCCTTGCAACCTATCTGTGCAGTGCTGCAGAGGGCTTGCCCCCGCAGGCCACAAACGGCCATAGTCGCTCATCGCTTCGTGACAGGGAGATCACAGAATGAAACTTGCATCCCTTTTGGCCGGCCTTGCGCTGACCGCTCTTGCCACCGGTGCTATGGCCGACGCCTTGCCCGATCTGGCTGGCAAAGAGATTACCATCGTGACCGAAAACGCCTATCCACCCTTGCAGTTCCTAGACAAAGACGGCGTGGCCATCGGCTGGGAATATGACGCCATCGCCGAAATGGCCAAGCGGCTGAATATGATGGTGAAATACGAGACGATTTCATGGGATGCCATGATCCCCGCCGTCTCGGAAGGCCAGTTTGACATGGGCATGACGGGCATCACGATCACCGACGAACGCAAGGCCAAGGTTGATTTCTCGGATGCCTATATGCGCTCGCAAAGCGTTATGATGGTGCGCGGCGATGAAAGCCGCTTTGGCGACGCCAAGTCTTTCGCCGCAAACGACAAACTGCTGATCGGCGCGCAGGCGGGCACGACCCCGTTCTACACCGCCGTGTACGAGGTGCTGGACGGCAACGAATCCAACCCCCGCATCAAGCTTTTCGAAACCTTTGGCACCAGTGTCGAGGCGTTGAAGGCGGGCGATGTCGATACGGTCTTGACGGATATGACGGCGGGTCAGGGCTATGTGGCTGCATCCGAAGGCAAGCTGAAACTGGTGGGCGCGCCTTTGGGAGCGGAAGATTTCGGCTTTATCTTCCCCAAAGGGTCGGATTTGGCTGCGCCGATGAATGCAGCGATTGCGGCCTTGAAGGCCGACGGCACGTTTGATGCGCTGAACAAGAAGTGGTTTCTTGACTACAAGATGAACTGACTTGGCCCATAAGAAAGACGACGACTTTCCATGGTGGCTGGTGATCCTTGGGGTCACCGGCCTGTGGATGGGGTACGAGGTCTGGGCCTCGGCCATCTATGCCCAAGTGATGACGACCTTGGTCAAGGGCATTCAGGTCACAGTGGCGGTCACGCTGGTGGCCTATGGGTCGGCTTGCGCCTTGGGGCTGGCTTTGGCGGTGGCGGGGCTGTCGCGTTTTGTTGTGCTGCGGCAAGCGGCGCGGATCTGGATCGAGGTGATCCGCGGCGTGCCGATGATGGTGCTGCTGCTGTATGTGGCCTTTGTCGTCGCCCCCGCCATGGTCTACGCTTGGAACTGGGCCGCAGGCTGGCTGGGGGCCGACCCCATCAGCGCGCGTGACTTTCCCCTGATTGCGCGGGCGGTTTTGGCGCTAACCTTGGCCTATTCGGCCTTTCTGGCCGAGATTTTCCGCGCGGGCCTGCAAGCCGTCGACAAGGGCCAGATCGAAGCCGCCATGTCGCTGGGCCTGACAGGCTGGCAAAGATTTCGCCACATCGTCTTTCCGCAAGCCTTTCGCATGATCATGCCGCCCTTGGGCAATGATTTTGTGGCGATGGTGAAAGATTCCTCGCTGGTGTCGATCTTGGGCGTGGCGGATATCACGCAACTGGGCAAGGTGCAGGCGGCGGGGAATTTTCGCTATTTTGAAACCTATAACATGGTGGCGCTGCTTTACCTTGTCATGACGATCGGCCTAAGCCTTGGCTTGCGCACGATCGAGGGGCGGATGAAACTGCACACCAAATAGGGGGCCAGCCCCCTAACCCCCGGGATATTTGGGCAAATATGAAAGGCATAAAGATGAGCAATCCGATATTGGGCGAGTGGAAGACGGCGTTTGGTTTGCCGCCCTTCGGGCAGATCGTCGATGCCGATTTTGCCCCCGCCTTTGATGTGGCCTTGGCCGAGGCGCGCGCGCGCGTGGCAGAGATTGCGCATGATCCGGCAGAGCCGAGTTTTGCCAATGTGATCGAGGCGCTGGAGTTGAGCGAAGAGACGCTCTCGCGGGTCAGCGGCGTGTTTTACAACCTGACCGGTGCCGACAGCACGCCTGCGCGTGAGGATTTGCAAAGTGCGATGGCGCCGAAGCTGTCGGCCTATGCCTCCGAGATCACCAACAACCGCGCCTTGTTTGGCCGGATCGAGGCCCTGTGGCAGGCGCGGGGTACGCTGGGGCTAGAGCCCGAGCAGGCGCGGGTTTTAGCGCTGTATCGCCGCATGTTTGTACGGTCGGGCGCTTTGCTGGAAGGGGCGGCTTCGGCGCGGTTGACCGAGGTGAAATCGCGCCTTGCCGTGTTGGGCACGCAGTTCAGCCAGAACCTGTTGGCTGACGAGCGTGCGTGGGTCATGCCCTTGGCCGAGGCGGATTTGGCGGGTCTGCCCGCGTTTGTCATCGCCGCAGCGCGGGCGGCGGGCGCGGAAAAGGGGGCGGGCGGGCCGGTGGTCACGCTGTCACGGTCTATCATCGTGCCGTTCTTGCAATTCTCGCCCCGCCGCGATCTGCGGCAAAAGGCGTATGAGGCGTGGGTGCAGCGCGGGGCCAATGGCGGGGCGACAGACAATCGCGCCATTGCCGCCGAAACTTTGCGGCTGCGCGAAGAGCGCGCCAAACTGCTGGGCTACGCCAGTTTCGCCGATTACAAGCTGGAACCGGAAATGGCCAAAACCCCCGCCCGCGTGCGCGATTTGTTGATGCGCGTTTGGGAACCTGCCAAGCGCAAGGCGCTGGGCGACAGTGCCGTGCTGGAAGCCATGCTGCACGCTGACGGCATATCAGGCCCGCTAGAGGCTTGGGATTGGCGCTATTATTCCGAAAAGCGCCGCTTGGCCGAGCATGATTTGGACGAGGCGGTCTTAAAGCCCTATCTGGGGCTAGAGGCGATGTTGAGCGCGATGTTTGACTGTGCCACCCGCCTGTTCGGGCTGGAATTTGCCCCGTTGGATGTGCCGCTTTACCACCCCGATTGCCGCGCTTGGGAGGTGACACGGCAGGGCCGCCACATCGCCGTCTTTATCGGCGATTACTATGCGCGGGGATCAAAACGCTCTGGCGCGTGGTGTTCGGATATCCGCGCGCAGCGGCGTTTGGGGGGCGATCAGCGGCCTGTTGTGGTGAATGTGTGCAACTTTGCCAAGGGCGATCCGTGCCTGTTGTCTTATGACGATGCGCGCACGCTGTTTCATGAATTCGGCCATGCCTTGCATCAGATGCTGTCGGATGTGACCTATGGCTTCATCTCGGGCACCAGCGTGGCGCGCGATTTTGTCGAACTGCCCAGCCAGCTTTACGAACATTGGCTGGAAGTGCCCGAGGTTTTGGAAAAGCACGCCCGCCATTACCAAACGGGTGCGCCCATGCCCGCCGATCTGCTGCACCGCTTGCTTGCGGCGGGCACCTATGATCAGGGCTTTGCCACGGTGGAGTTTGTGTCTTCGGCCTTGGTTGATCTGGCGTTTCACGAGGGGGCGGCGCCCGCCGATCCGATGCAAAAGCAGGCCGAGGTTTTGGAAAGCCTTGGCATGCCCCGCGCGATCAGAATGCGTCACGCCACCCCGCATTTCGCCCATGCGATGTCGGGCGATGGCTATAGCTCGGGCTATTACAGCTATATGTGGTCAGAGGTCATGGACGCCGACGCCTTTGCTGCCTTTGAAGAAACCGGCGATCCGTTTGACCCCGCCACCGCTGCGCGGTTGGAAAAGTTCATCCTGTCGGCGGGCGGGTCCGAGGAGGCCGAGGTGCTGTACACCCGTTTTCGTGGCAAGATGCCGGGGGTGGAACCTTTGCTGAAAGGCCGCGGGTTGTTGGAGGCTGTCTAGGGCAACGCCTGCACGCATTTTAGGGGGTTGGCATGAAGACCACAGGGTTAGCCGCTTTGGTCACGGGCGGCGGGTCGGGCTTGGGGTTGGCCACGGCGCAAGCCTTGGCACGCGCAGGGGCCAAGGTGGCTGTGCTTGACCGCGATGTGACAGGGTTTGACGGTGTGGGTTTCGCCTGCGATGTGACCGATGACGCTGCGGTTAGCGCGGCGATTGCGGGGGCAGAAGCGGCCCACGGGACCGCGCGCATCGTGGTCAACTGCGCGGGCGTGCCGGGCGGGATGCGTTTGGTGGGGCGCGATGGGCCGGTTGACATGGCCCGCTTTGCCCAAGTGATCAACGTCAACCTTTTGGGCACCGTCTCGGTGATGACCAAAGCCGCCGCCCGCATGATGACGGCTGAGGTTCTGGACGAGGACGGCGCGCGGGGGATTGTGATCAACACCGCCTCGATCACCGCTTACGAGGGGCAGGTGGGGCAGGGGGCCTATGTCGCCTCAAAGGGGGCGATTGCGGCGCTGACCTTGCAGGCAGCGCGAGAGTTTGCCCCAAAAGGCGTGCGGGTTATGGCAATAGCCCCCGGCCTGTTTGCCACCCCCATGGCGAGCGAGGTGCCCCCCGAAGTGGTCGATTCCATCACCAGCGACGCCATCTTTCCGCGCCGCTTCGGGCGGCCGGACGACTTTGCGCACATGGTTTTGTCGATCATCGCCAACCCCATGCTGAACGGTGAGGTGATCCGCTTGGATGCTGGGGTGCGGTTGCGCGCACGCTAGGGTCGTCTTGACGTTGTGAACACCCCCTGCGGATTTCAGGCCACCTGACATTGCCGCGATCAGTCTGTTTACCTTCTATGGACCTATTTCACAGCGCTGCTAAGGTGGGCGCAAATCTTGGGAGGGATGGGATGGATTATCCGCTGGTGATCGGGGAACTGCTGAAAACCGGCCTGCGCGCCAATCCGTCTCAGCGGATCAGCGATGCGGGCGGGGCAGAGCTGACCTATGCCGAGCTTGGTGCAAGGGTGCATCGGTTGGGGTCGGCCTTGGCGGGCTTGGGGCTGGGCGCGGGGTCTGTTGTCGCCGTGATGGATTACGACAGCCACCGCTATCTGGAATGCTTCTTTGCCATTCCCATGCTGGGGGCCACGCTGCACACCGTCAACGTGCGCCTGTCGCCGGAACAGGTGCTGTACACCATCACCCACGCCCAAGACGATGCGATCTTGGTGCATGAAGATTTTCTGCCCCTGCTTTTGCCGCTGCTGGCGCGCATCTCGCGGCCTGTGCATTTGATCTTGCTGTCAGACAAGCCCGCCCCCCCGCCGCAGGGCTTTGCGGGGGCCTACGAGGCGCTGTTGGCGGCAGGCGATCCGGCCTTTGCCTTTCCCACCTTCCCCGAAACGACCCGCGCCACGCTGTTTTACACCACAGGCACCACGGGCGACCCAAAGGGCGTGACCTATTCGCACCGTCAGTTGGTGCTGCACACCTTGGGCGTGATCGCCTGCTTTGCGCCTGTTCCCGGGCGGGGCGGGATCAAGGCCGATGATGTCTATATGCCGCTGACCCCGCTGTTTCATGTGCATGGCTGGGGGTTTCCGCTGATTGCGACCATGCTGGGGATGCGCCAAGTCTACCCCGGTCGGTACGAGCCGCAAAAGCTGCTGCATCTGATTGCCACCCACGGTGTCACCTTTTCGCATTGTGTTCCGGCTGTGTTGGGTCTGGTGCTGGGGGCTACGGGGTCAGAGGCGGTCGATCTGGCGGGGTGGAAGGTGATCATCGGCGGATCGGCCCTGCCCGAAGGGCTGGCCCGCGCCGCCCTTGCGCGGGGCATTGATATTCACGCAGGCTACGGCATGTCAGAAACCTGCCCCGTGCTGACCATCGCCGATATGGCCGCAACGCAAGGACCCGAAGACACCACCTCCATCCGCATCGCCACGGGCAAACCCATCCCCTTGGTCGAATTGCGCGTCGTTGACCCCGACATGAACGACGTTCCCCACGACGGCATGGCGACCGGAGAGGTCGTGGCCCGCGCCCCTTGGCTGACTGACGGCTATTTGCACAACCCCGCAGGCACGGCCGATCTGTGGCGCGGCGGGTGGCTGCATACGGGCGATGTGGGCAATATCTCCGCCGACGGCACCTTGCGCATCACCGACAGGCTGAAAGATGTGATCAAATCGGGGGGAGAGTGGATTTCTTCGCTGGATTTGGAAAGCCTGATCTCGGCCGTGGCGGGCGTGGCCGAGGTGGCGGTGGTGGGCGTGCCCGACCCGACTTGGGGCGAGCGGCCTGTGGTGCTGGTGGTGGCACAGCACGAAGTAAGCGCGGCTGTACAGGCTGCGGTGCAAGCGGCCATCGCCGCAGGGCGCTTGTCAAAATGGGCCTCCCCTGACCGCGTGCTGCGGGTTGAGATGATCCCCAAAACCTCGGTCGGCAAGATCGACAAGAAAGCCATCCGCGCCAGTCTGGCCCAAGCATGACGCCTTTGCCGCTGCAGGGCTTTGAAGGACGATTTGCTATGTGCGCAAGACGTCACCGGCCTTGTTTCGCCGCAACGACCTTTGCGCCGAGCTCACCTATCTTTGGCGAGGATCAGGCGCGCAACCCTCACCTCTTTTCGGCGTTTGCTGCATGACAGGTCAGGTCAGTTTGACCCGCCAAGGCGCACTGTGGCTGGCCTTTTTTGCGCTGATCCTGATCGCTTGGGCGGTGATCTTTGCGCGTGTGGCGCAGGCACCTGTCGGGATTTGGGGCGTGCTGTGCACCTCGGCGGCAGGGGCGGGGGTGTTTGATCTGTGGGGCATGTGGGCGCTGATGGTGGCGGCTATGATGTTGCCCACCTTCGTGCCCGCCTTGCGCACCTTCTTGAACATGGGCGCGGCAGGGGCGACGCGCCCGATCGAGGCGGCGGCCTTGGTGGCAGGCTATGCGCTGGTCTGGATCGTCGGCGCGGCTTTGGGGGCGTGGGCGCAATGGGCGCTGGCGCGGGCGGGGATGCTGGCGCCGGATGGGGCAAGCCTGTCGATCTGGCTGACGGTCGCGCTGCTTGGCGGCGCGGGGTTTTACCAGCTTTCCATCCTGAAAGCCGCCTGTCTGGCCAAATGCCGGATGCCCTTGACCTATTTCATGGGGCGCTGGGCCCCCGGGATCCGGCGTGCCTTTGTCATGGGGGCGGAACTGGGGGCGATCTGCTTTGGCTGCTGCTGGGCGCTGATGGCCTTGGCCTTTGTCGGCGGCACGATGAGCCTGCTGTGGATGGGCCTTGCAACCCTGTTCATGGTGCTGGAAAAACTGCCCCAGATCGGCCGCCCCTTAACACGGCCTGCGGGATATGCCTTGATCGGGGCGGGGGCCGTGCTGGCCTTGCGCACCGTTTTGACCTGAAAGGACAAACCAATGTCGACCACTTTGCCAAACTGGGTCATCAAGGGGGAGTTGATCCTTAACTGCAACTGTACGGTCTTTTGCCCCTGCGTGATCAGCTTGGGCAAGCATCCCCCGACCGAGGGCTATTGTCAGGCTTGGGTCGGCATCCGCATTGATGCGGGGCATTACGATGGCCATGATCTGGGCGGGTTGAACGTGGGCCTGTTGATGGACATTCCGGGCAATATGGGCCGTGGCAATTGGAAAGCGGCGGCCTATATCGACGAACGGGCGTCTGATGCCGCCTATGACGGGCTGATCCGCATCTTTTCCGGCAAAGCGCGCGGCTCGACCGGGTTGTTTGCGGTGATGGTGTCGGAATTCTTGGGCGCCGAACGTGCGCCCGTGCAATATGTAACGGACGGCAAAACCCGCCGCCTGTCGGTGGGCAAGAAAATACAAGGCGAGGTGACGCCGATCACCGGCACCGATCCTGACCGCGAGGTGGTGGTGTCGAACACCGGCTACTGGATGGGCCCTGATGTGACCATTGCCCAAGCGGGCAAGGGGCGGGTGCGTGCTTATGGGCGGGTGTGGGATTTTGACGGGCGCTCTGCAGAGATTTGCCAGATCGACTGGCACGGCCCCAACTGATCGGGCCGCATTCACGAAAGGAAAGACGATGTTTCAAGCGCTTGTGCTAGAGAAAAACGCCGAAGGTCAGGCCGTGGCTGCGATCCAAGATCTGGACGACAGCGCGCTGCCTGCGGGCGATGTGACAGTGGCGGTGGAGTATTCCACCCTCAATTACAAAGACGGCCTTTGCCTGTCGCCCAGCGGCAGCGGGCTGGTGCGCGCCTATCCGCATGTGGCGGGGATCGACTTTGCCGGCACCGTCGAAGCGTCAGACGACGCGCGCTACAAGCCCGGCGATAAGGTGGTTCTGACCGGCTGGCGCGTGGGCGAGGTGCACTGGGGCGGCTATGCCACCAAGGCGCGGGTCAAGGCCGATTGGCTGGTGCCACTGGCCGCAGGGCTGACCACACGGCAGGCGATGGCGGTCGGCACGGCGGGGCTGACCTCGATGCTGGCCGTGCTGGCGCTGGAAGATCACGGGCTGACGCCTGCGGGCGGCGAGGTGCTGGTCACGGGCGCTGCGGGGGGTGTGGGGTCTGTTGCGGTGGCGCTGTTGGCCAAGCTTGGCTATCAGGTCGCAGCAGTGACGGGGCGGCCGGAAACGGAAAGCTATCTGCGCGATTTGGGGGCGGCCCGCATCATCGCCCGCGCTGATCTGGCCGAAACCGTCAAACGCTCGTTAGAGGCCGAGCTTTGGGCCGGTTGCATCGACGCCGTGGGCGGGCCGATGCTGGCGCGGGTGCTGGGGCAAATGAAATACGGCGCGTCTGTGGCGGCGGTTGGGCTTGCGGGCGGATCGGGGCTGCCGGCCTCGGTCATTCCGTTCTTGCTGCGCGGGGTGAATTTGCTGGGGATCGATTCGGTCATGCGGCCCTTTGCCGATCGTCAAAGGGCTTGGGCGCGGATCGCCGCTGACCTGCCGATGGACAAGCTAGAGGCGATGATCGAACCTTCCACAATGGCCGATCTGCCAGCACTTGGGGCGGCGATTTTGAAGGGCGAGGTCAAGGGGCGTGTGGTGGTGGACTTGCGGGCCTGACCGGTTCGCCCCACGATTTTTCTGCGAAAAATCAAATAGTCGCGATTTTTCTGCGAAAAATCTGTGCCCGATTCTTCGCAGAAGAATCGGGGGCTAATTCTTCGCAGAAGAATTGTGGGGTCAGTCCTTCCAGTCGCCCTCGAAGTCTTTGGGGATCATCAGGTTATGGGCGCCAAACTTCGCAATGTCGCGCTCGCCGCATAGGGCCATCGTGGTGTCGATTTCCTTGCGGATCACCTCCAGCGCGGCGCTGACCCCCGCCTGACCCAGTGCGCCGAGGCCATAGATATAACTGCGCCCGATCAGTGTGGCCTTGGCGCCCATGGCCAGCGCTTTGAGCACATCCTGCCCCGATCGGATGCCGCCATCCATCCACACCTCTGCCTGATCGCCCACGGCGCGGGCGATGCTGGGCAAGCGGCGGATCGACGACAAAGCCCCGTCCAACTGCCGCCCGCCGTGGTTCGAGACAATCATCGCATCTGCGCCAAAATCGGCAGCACGGCGGGCGTCATCTTCATCCAGCACGCCCTTGAGGATCAATTTCCCGCCCCACATATCGCGGATGCGCGCGATTTTGCCCCAATCCAGCTGCGGGTCAAACTGTTCAGCCGTCCATGACCCCAGCGAGGACAGGTCTTTGACCCCCTTGGCATGGCCTACGATATTGCCAAAACTGTGCCGTTTGGTGCGCGCCATGCCGGCCGCCCAGCGCCATTTGGTGGCAATGTCGATGATGTTGGCCAAGGTCGGCTTGGGCGGGGCCGACAGGCCGTTTTTCAAATCTTTGTGGCGCTGGCCCATGATCTGCAAATCCAGCGTCAAGACCAGCGCCGAACACCCTGCCTTGCGGGCGCGGTCTAGGGCAGAGGCCACAAAATCCCAATCTTTCATCACATACAGCTGGAACCAGAAGGGGGCCGTGGTGTGGGCCGCCACATCTTCGATCGAGCAGATCGACATGGTCGAAAGCGTAAAGGGCACTCCGAACGCCTCAGCCGCGCGGGCGGCTTTGATCTCGCCATCGGCGGATTGCATGCCCGTGAAGCCCACGGGGGCCAAGGCCACGGGCATGGTGACAGGCTTGCCCAGCATTGTCCCGGCGATGGTGCGGTTTGACATATCCACCGCCACCTTCTGGCGCAGGCGCAGTTTGGCAAAATCGCTGACATTGTCGCGAAAGGTCTGTTCGGTGTAAGATCCGCTTTCGCAATACTCAAAGAACATCCGCGGCACGCGGCGTTTGTGCAGGCGCTTGAGGTCTTCGATGGCGGTGATGACGGGCATGGCGACCTCATGGTGGGATGCGACGGGCCAGCCTAGCGCGGCTGACGCGTTTCTGCCAGAGTGCTGTGGGTCCTGCCTCTGCTTTGCGGCGCAAGGATCTATGCCGCGGGTTTAGGGCTTGGTCCGGTTTTCGGTGGGCTTTCGGGCGGAATCGGCTTGTGTCCTGCCGCACGATTGGGTCAAGTCTGAACCGTGCCAGCCTGTGGCGCGCAGAGAGGCCCGTTTGCCCATGTTCCTTGTCCGGAAGTTCTTGACGGCCCTGTTGGCTGTGGCTCTCTCTTTGGCTTTGGCAGCCTGTGAGACGGGCAGCGGGGGCACCTCTGGCGCGGGCTTGTCGGGCGACCGCGACGCTTTGGCGCGGCTTAATCTGGCGGCGCGCAACGGGCGGGCGGGAACGCCGGGCTATGCGGGTGGGCCGCAGCCGACGCAGGTGGTGTATTTCAACGACATCGGGGGCAACCCGCCTGTGCAACCGGGCGTGCAGGCCGTGGGGCAGGGCTTTACGGTCAACTTGCAGGCGGTGACGGTGGACGTGGCGGCGCAGTCGCTGCTGGGGGATATCTTGCAGGTGCCCTATACGCTGGATCCGTCTGCCAGCGGCACGGTCACGATGGCCACCGGCGGGCCTGTGGCGCGCACCGATTTGTTGATGATTTTCGAGACGGCCTTGCAAGCCAACGGTCTGGTTCTGGTCGCCGAGGGCCGCGGCTTTCGCATCAAGGCGCTGGACGGTGCGGGCATGACCGCGGCCATGGCCGCCGAAGGCTACGGCTTCACCGCTTTGCCGCTGCGGCATTTGGGGGCCAACCGCATGCTGGCCCTGCTGGACGGCTTTGCCGCCCCCGACGGCGCGCTGCGCGCTTCGGAAAATGATGATATGCTGTTGGTGCGCGGTTCTGCCGCCGACCGTGCGGCCCTTCAAAGCATGGTGCAATCGCTGGACGTTGACATCTTGTCCAAACCCAACGCCGGAATCGCCTTTTTGCAAAACGCCCCCGCCAGCGAGGTTGCAACCGATCTGGCCGCCGTTGCGGTGAATGACCCGCAAGCCGCAGGCTGGAGCATTCAGGTCTTGCAACGCTCTAACGCGCTTTTGGTGCAGGCGCACGATCAAGGCGATCTGCAAAATGCCATGCAGTGGATCCGGCAGCTGGACAGGACAGGTGGCACTGCGGGGGCCGATATTACGGTCTATCAGGTGCAATATGCCAAGGCGTCTGACCTAAGCGTGCTGTTGCAGGCGACGTTTGGCGATGGCGGCGGTGCTGCGCTTGGCGAATCCGCGTCGCCCCCTGCGGCGGACGCCAGCGGGGGCATGGCCGCGCCGCAGGCGGCTGACGGGTCGGTGACGGCTGTCGCTGTGTCGGGCGGTGGGGCCACGCGCTTTACCCCCGATGATGGCAACAACACGATCATCATTCGCGGATCGACCCCGGTGCGCCAGCAGGCTTTGCAGCTTTTGGCCGCGATTGATCGCCCGCCGGTGCAGGTGCTGATCGACGTGCTGTTGGTCGAAGTCACGTTGAACGATGCCACGGCGATGGGCGTTCAGGCCTATCTGCAAAGCAACGACGCGCAGTTCATTGCCACCAACGGCCTGTCCACCAGCATCACCTCCACCGCCCCCGGCTTCAATCTGGTGCTGGGCGACGGGGTGGATGCCAAGCTGATCATCGACTCGCTCGCACAGGTGACCAAGGTCAAAGTCGTCTCGGCCCCCTCGATCTCGGCCTTTGAAAATGAAGAGGCGCAGATCAAGGTGGTGGAACAGGTGCCCATCGTCACCCAACAGGTGGTGTCCACCCAAACCCCCGATGCGCCGGTGGTCAATTCGGTGGAATATCACGATGCGGGTGTGATCTTGAAAGTCACCCCCCGTGTCAGCCAGACCAACCTTGTCAACCTGAAGGTTGATCAGGAATTGTCCGCCGTGGTGCGTAGTGCGGCTGCGACCTTAACCCCCACGCTGCGGCAAAGGTCAATCTCGACCCGTGTGGCGGTATATGACAACCAGACGGTCGCCTTGGGCGGTTTGATCTCTAGCCAAGGCTCGTCTGATCGCAAGGCGCTGTTCGGCCTGCTGCCCAGCCACACCGGAGAGGATAAGTCGCGCACCGAGTTGATTGTGTTCATCACCCCGCATGTGGTGCGCAACCAGCAAGACGCCGCCACAATGTCTGCCGAACTTCGCGCGCGGATGCCCCAGATGAGCGGTCAATGACAGCGGGCAGCGGGGCCTTACCACAAGATCCCGTGGCCGTGGCGCAGCACCGTGCGCAAACCCATGGCCTGTCTTTGATGACAGACGCCGATTGGCCTGCCTCTTTGACCATCCCGCAGGGCCTGTCGCGCGCCTTTTTGCGCCGCGCCTTGATGCTGCCGCTGGGGTTGGGGGCGGATGGGCGGTGGCGGGTTGCCTTGGCTGATCCGTCCGACACGGCCTCACTTGCTGCCCTGCGGGTGGCCTTGGGGCAGGATCTGGCGCTGATGGTCGCCTCGCAGCCTGCGCTGTTGTCGCGGCTTGAAGGGTTGGGGGCAAGCCCCCCGCCGCCCCGCGCCGATCTGGCCGAAGAAGACCCGCAGGATTCCGCCCTTGATGCGCCTGTGATCGCCCTGTTGGACAAGATGCTGTCGCAGGCGGTCGAAGCGCGGGCCACCGATTTGCATTTTGAACCCGGCCCGGTCGAGATGGCCGTGCGCCAAAGGGTCGACGGCATGTTGCGCCCAGTGGCTGTGCTGCCAGCCGCCACGGGGCGGGCCGTGGTGGCGCGGCTGAAAATTCTTGGCGGGCTGAACATCGCCGAACGCCGCTTGGCGCAAGATGGCCCGATCCGCGCCGTCATTGCGGGCCGCAGCTTTGATCTGCGTTTGGCCACCCTGCCCATGGTCGACGGCGAGGGCGCGGCTTTGCGCATTCTGGCGGGGCGGCAAAATCTGCCCAGCGTTGCGGGTTTGGGCCTGCAACCGGCCGCAGAAGCCGCCCTGCGCGCCGCCCTGTCGCAGCCCCATGGGCTGATCTTGATCACTGGCCCCACGGGCAGCGGCAAGACCACCACCTTGGCCGCCGCCACGGCGCAAGTGAACGATCCCAGCCGCAAGATCATCTCGATCGAGGATCCCGTCGAATACCACATTCCCGGGATTTCGCAGGTGCAGGTCAATCCGGCGATTGGCCTGTCGTTCTCGGCGGGCCTGCGCGCCTTTATGCGCGCCGACCCCGATGTGCTGTTGGTGGGCGAGGTGCGCGATGCCGAAACGGCAGAGGTGACGGTGCAAGCCTCGCTGACGGGGCATTTGGTGCTGACGACCTTGCACACGAACTCGGCGGCGGGGGCGGTGGTGCGCTTGGCAGAGATGGGGGTAGAGCCCTATCTTTTGGCGGCCACCTTGCGGCTTAGCCTGGGGCAAAGGCTGGTGCGCCTGCTGTGCCGCCATTGCCGGCGGGAACAGACCGGCCCCTTGCCCTTTCCCGCCTTTGTGCAGGACCTGTGCGGCCACGATCCGGCAACCCCTGCGCGCCATTTCGCCGCTATGGGCTGCGATCATTGCGGGCGCACCGGATATTACGGCCGCCGCGCGATCTTCGAGGTGATGCCTGTGACCGATGCCCTGCGCGCCGCGCTGTTGGCAGGGGCCGGCACGGCGGCGCTGCATCAGGTGGCGCTAGAGGCGGGCATGGTGCCCCTGATGGCCGATGGCCTGCGCCGTGTGCTTGATGGCGAAACCAGCGTGGCCGAGGTGTTGCGGGTGGTGCAAGATGGCTAGCCTCTTTGCCAAAGCCCCCACCGCCGATGACCTCACGCTGTTCACCCAAGAACTGTCGTGGATGATCGGCGCGGGCGTGCCCCTTGGCCGTGCGATTGACCTTTTGGCGGGCGGAGCCGCGCAAAGCCGCTTGCAGCCGGTCTTGCTGGCCATAAGGGCCGAACTGCGTGCGGGGGCCAGCCTTGCCGAAGCCATGGCACGGCAGGGCACGGTCTTTCCCGAAGCCTATCTGCGCCTTGTCGCCTTGGCCGAGGGGACGGGCACCTTGCCCATGGTGTTGCAACGCCTGCACGCAGGCCGCGCCCAAGCGCAGGCCTTGCAGCGCAAGCTGGGATCAGCCTTGGTCTATCCGGCCTTTTTGCTGCTGGTGGCCCTCGCCGCGATGGCGCTGATCGCTTTGGCCGTGGTGCCGCAGATGCGTGCGGTTTTGCCGCCTGAACCGCGTGCGGATGGGGCCGATGCCGCGATACGGCGGTTGATTGACCTGTCAGATTGGGTGACGGGCCATGCCAGTATCGTCGGGCTGGCGGTGGCCTTGGTCTTGGCAGCACTGGCGGTGCTGCTGCGCCAAACCGCGGTGCAGCGCGCAATCACCACCGCCGCCACCTATGTGCCCGTCTTGGGCCCCCTGATCCTGACCGCGCGACTGGCCGAGATGACACGCTCGCTGGCCATGCTGACCGAAGCGGGCCTGCCCTTGGCCGAGGCGCTGCGCCTAACACGCCGCAGCACTGTGGCAGGCGATCTGGCCCGCGTGCTGGAAGCGATGGAGAATGCCTTGCGCGCCGGCCAAGATGTCACCCAACCCTTGCGGTCGGCGCGGGGTGTGCCGCCCTTGTTGGCCAGCCTGATCCGTGTGGGGCAAGAAACCGGCAACATGGCCCGCAGCCTGTCCCAAGCCGCCGAGGTCTTTGAAGAAAAAACCCGCATCGCGCTGGACCGCGCCTTGGTGCTGCTGGAACCCGCCATTATCTTAGGCATATCGGTGGGCGTTGGAAGTTTGATCTACACCGTCATCGGGGCCCTGATGTCGGTCAACGATATGTTCGTCTAAAGGAGAGGCCATGACCCCCCATCCCGATAAAGAGGCCGGATTTACGCTGGTGGAACTGCTGGTTGTGCTGGTGATCTTGGCCCTTCTGGCGGCCTTGGTCGGGCCGCGTGTTGTGGGCTATATGAGCACGTCCAAGATCAAGACCGCCCATGTCCAGATTGCGGCCTATCAGACCGCGTTAGAGCTTTATCACCTTGATCTGGGGCGCTATCCGCAAACCGCTGATGGCTTGGCCGCTCTTGCCGCCGCGCCTGCGGGGGCGGCTGGCTGGGCGGGGCCTTATATCGACAAGACCGTGGCCAAAGACCCTTGGGGGACGCCTTACGATTACGTCGCAAGTGCCGATGCCAGCACCTACAAGCTGCGCAGCTTCGGGGCTGACGGCAAGGATGGCGGCGAGGGTGATAATGCCGATATATCTCCGTGACGAGTTGGGCCGTGGCGAGGCGGGGTTTACCTTGGCCGAGATGCTTTTGGTCGTGGCCATCACAGCCTTGGCGGCGGGGCTGGTGGTGGGGCGCGGCATGCCCGGACAGCACCGCATCGACCACGCCGCCTTGCAATCTTTCGTGCGCACCCTGCGGGCCGAAGCGATGCGCACCGACCGCCGTTTGGCCCTTGGCGTGGGGGCCGATGGGCACAGCTTTCAGGCGGGGGCGCTTGGTCTGGACCTTGGGCCGGATCGGCAGGCTTTTGCCAGCGGCGCACAGGGGGAAAGCGTCATTTCCTTTGACCCGGACGGCTCTAGCCCGGGGGGGCTTTTGCGGGTGGTGGGGCAAGGCTTTACCGACCAAGTGGTCATCGCGCCTGTCACCGGCACCGTGCAGCCCTGAAGCGGGGTTTTCCTTGGTAGAGGTTTTGGCAGCCCTGACCATTGCAAGCCTAGCCGTGGTGGCCGCGCTGACCCTTTTCACCCAATCGGCGCGGGTCAATGACCGCCTGATCAAAGAAACCGCCGCCCGCGATCTGGTGCGGCGGTTGCTTGCGACAGGCGAGGTGGGGCGGGGCCAAGCGGGCGATCTGGGCTGGGTCGCCACGCTGTCGCCCCCCTCGGGCGGATTGGTGCGCCGTGAGGTGGCTGTCACGTGGACCGGTGGCCCGCAAATCATCGCGGTGCGCCTTGACGCTGAGGGCCAGCCGTGAGCCCGCCCCCCCCCTCCCCCCCTTGTGATCCCGAGGCAGGCTTTACCCTGATCGAGGCGCTGGTGGCCTTGGCCTTGGGCGTGGCGGTTGTGGTCGTCGTTCTGTCAACCCTTCACATCGCCACCAACGGTGCGGCGCGGGCGGTGGCTGCGGCAGAACAGGCCGAGTCGTTTGCCCGCACGGGCGCCATTTTGGCGGGCGGTGCGCAGCATGGGCTGTTGGTGCGAACGGCTTCGGGGGCGATGCTGTTTGACGGCCAAGCGCAAAGCCTGACCTTTCCTTATACGGCGCGCTTTACCCCCAACACGCCGTCTGCGCTGCGCTTTGCCCTTGTGCCCGCCCAAGACGGCACCGACCTGACACGGGCCGAGGCGGTTTTGCTGGCCAAAGGTGCCACAGGCCCTTGGTCTGCGCCCCAACCCATCTGGCACGCGGCGGGCCCTTGGGAATTTCGCTATCTTGACGCCGCAGGGGCTTGGGTGCGGCAATGGTCTGCCCCCGACCTGCCGCGCGCCTTTGGGCTGGTGTCACTGGCAGCGCCCCAAGCGGTGGAGCTTGTCGCAGCCTTTCCCGACCTGATCGAGGCCGACTGCGCCCTTGGCCCCAACCCCGCGTGCCGCGTGCCCGCCGAGGTGTTCCCATGAGGCGGGGCGGCGAAGACGGCGCAGTTCTGCTGATGGTGCTGGTGGCCTTGGCGCTGCTGGCAGCCCT